>DAOVYA010000216.1 GCA_030635865.1 Gammaproteobacteria bacterium
CGCTTCAAGGCAGAGACCCTGAAAAACCTGTCAAACCACTACCCGGATGCCGCCATCCTGGTACACCCGGAATCACCCGAGTCGGTCATTGAGCTCGCAGACGTTGTTGGTTCAACCACACAACTGATCAACGCCGCAAAATCCCTCCCCAATGACCGCTTCATCGTGGCCACCGATAATGGCATTTTTTACAAGATGAAACAGGCTGCACCGGAAAAGATATTCATGGAGGCCCCGTCTGCGGGTGAAGGCGCGACCTGCGAGAGCTGCGCCCATTGTCCCTGGATGGCCATGAACCACCTGCGCAATCTTGCCGCAGTACTGCAAAACGGCACGAATGAAATCGAAGTACCCGAGTATATCCGCCGCAAGGCCCTCAGGGCGACCCAGCGAATGGTCGACTTCGCCGCAAACCGGAACTGACAGCAAACAGGCCGCCAATACGAACCCCGGACGGTGCGGGGGCAGCCCAAGGGAGAAAGGGCCACGAGACGTCGTAATCCATTTGCCATCACGTGTGGTTGGTGGATGGCGCACCACCAGGGAGGCGACGACCCCGCCACACTCAGGGTTGGGAAGCGTTGTCGTCCGGACAGTCCGGGAACAACGCAGTCGCAAGCCTTGCTTTCTGTTCGCCGTCAGCCATCGGGCATTACTGCCCGGATCCGCCCCCCGAATCTGTACATGAACTGCGGCCATTACCGCGACCACCGGTGTCCAGATCCATGTGTGCCAGCATGGGTGCAAATATGCTCACGATTTCATCGCGTCCGGATGAAAGGCAGCGGGCCAGGCACCAGTCCACGGATCCACCCATCCGGCCGATCTGTGCCTCTCTCTGCGACGGTGTTTCCACGTAATCAGGCGATGCCGGATCATTCAGCAACAGGGTCAGTGATACATTCAACTCAACCGGCAAACAGATCTCACCTGCTGCCGTATTAATGCATACCGCCTCCACATCCAACGCGCCGTCTATCTCCTGCATGGCGCTTTCAATCGCCTGGCTGGCGCCCTCCTGGTCGGCAAAAACGGCGAGCTGATAATCACGCACTGTGCACTGCGCCGCCTCGCCAAAATACAAACCGATCAGTGCATGGTAGGTATGTAGTTGATAGACCCAGATCCCGGTATTGACGACATTACGGTAGGATTCATCAAGGCGGTTCATACCGTTACAGTAACGGTCAAACGGGTCCGCCTGTCCCAGCATGTGAGTAACCGGCAGCATGGCAAGTTCATATGAATCAATCATCGGATAGTGTTTTGAACCAGATCCCTGTTAATCATTATTGAAATTTATCTGGCCCGCGGTGTGAAATGTGGACAGGTACTGATACCGTAGCGAAACACTGTTACCATCTGCTAATCGCTGCATGCCAATGACTTGTCTGCTGATGCACATCACAGGATATGGAAAGCCGGGATAAAAACCATTCAACCCTTGGTAGTGTTGCCGCCCTGATTGAACAAACCCTGCGGTACTATAAGTGCGAACCGGCTGCTCTCTTCCGGAGCGCCGGCATTGATATTGAACGCATCAACGATCCCGCCGCCCGTTTCCCGGTCACGCGGATGCAAAAACTATGGCGCCATGCAGTTGATGAAACCGGCGATCCCTGTTTTGGTCTGACCGCAGGTGAATTGCTGCAACCTGCTGCCCTGCATGGACTGGGGCTCGCATGGCTGGCCAGTGACACCTTGCGTGACGGGCTTGCCCGCCTGACCCGCTTTTCCCGCCTGATCTCGACAGCCGCAACAGTTCAGTTTGAAGAAACAGACAACAGCGTAAATCTCACCTTGCTACCACCTGCAGATTTTGAGAATTTTGCATATGAGGCCGTGGATGCCGGTATGGCGTTCTTCCTGCGCATGTGCCGAATTACGGGTGGCCCGGAAATAAGTCCGGTACACGTTGCACTGATGCGGCCAAGACCAGCGTGTGCTGACCGGTTTACAGTATTTTTCAATGCACCGATTGAATACGGAGCAGACACGAACCTGCTGTCCTTCAACCGTGACCGGGTCAGCATCAACCTGCCCTATGCAAATCCTGAACTCGCACGCATCAATGACCAGTCCGTCGTCGATTACCTGGCCCGCTTTGACCGTGACAGCATTACCATGAGAGTTCGTGCGACCATCATCGAACGACTTCCCGATGGAAGGCCTTCCCAGGGAACTATTGCTGAAACATTACATGTCAGCATGCGCAGCCTGCAGCGCAAGCTAAACAGGGAAAATACCAACTTCAAGGAATTACTTGAGGGAACCCGGCATGAACTGGCACTGCAGTACATTCGGGAGCAGCACCGTTCAATCGGCGAGATCACTTACCTGCTTGGCTTCTCGGAGCCCAGTAACTTCAGTCGTGCATTCAAACGCTGGACCGGCATGTCACCGGCTGAATACCGGGAAAGTGCCTGAGCCCAGGATCGCAGTATGCCCCGTAATATCCTTGTACCTCTCCTGGCCGTACTGCTACAACTGTCTGTCTGTGCCAGGAGCATTGAAGCAGGACCTGTTAACCATGCCGGCAGCGCCCCGTTTGGTCCCGCACAGCTTGGTGTGATCGTTAATGAAGATGATCCTGTAAGTCGGCAAATTGCAGACTACTACATGGAGAAGCGCGGCATCCCTGCAGGCAACCTGATTCATGTGCATTTCACACCGGGAGGCAATGTCATGCGCCCGGAGGATTTCAGGGAACTCAAGGCAAAAGTTGAAGCCGCGGCACCGGAAAGCATACAGGCCTACGCACTCACCTGGACGGCCCCGTACCGCGTGGGCTGTATGTCAATCACCACGGCATTTGCGGCCGGATTCAACGAGGCATTCTGTGTCCAGGGCTGCAAGCCTACCAAAAAGAGCCCTTATTTCGATAGCGACAGCCGCCGCCCTTACGATGATTCCGGCTGGCGCCCGGCAATCATGCTGGCAGGTGAAAACCTTGAAGCGGTAAAGGCATTGATTGACCGGGGTATTGCCTCGGATCACACAAACCCCGGGGGTACCGGCTACCTTGTCAGCACAACAGACAGGGCCAGAAATGTACGCGCACGCTTCTACCGGGGAATACTGTTCATGCAATCAGACCGCTTCAGGTTAAAGGTGGTCCAGCGTAACACGCTGAAGTACAGAAACGATGTGATGTTTTATTTCACCGGGCAGGCGAAAGTCCGGAATCTTGCTTCCAATCATTTTCTGCCCGGTGCCCTTGCAGATCACCTGACCTCATCGGGTGGCAAGCTGGGCGGCAGCAGTCAGATGAACAGTTTGCGCTGGCTGGAGGCCGGCGCGACCGGAAGCTTTGGCGCCGTGGTAGAGCCCTGTGCATTCGTGCAGAAGTTTCCACGCCCCGATATCGTGATCAACCATTACCTGGATGGCGAGACGCTGATAGAGTCCTACTGGAAAAGTGTCGAGATGCCGGGACAGGGTGTATTTATCGGGGAGCCGCTGGCCACCCCTTTCAGCAGCAGCCCGGACTGACAGACGCGGCCAACCGGCCTACATCACTTCATCCCGTGCATGCCACTCGCCATGCAGGGCTTCTGTAGACGACCGGTGGTCCAGAATATCCCCGGAGAGCGCGCGTTCTATCGCCTGCTCGACGGCCCTGGCCGTTTCAACACGCTGCAGAAAGACATAGTCGGCACCCGCCTCATACAGTTTTCTGCTGTCTTCAAGCTTGATCGCGTTGGCAATGATAACTGCATCCGGATTAATACGGCGTGCTGCCTTAACGATGCGCAGGTTGGTCGTGCCTTTCAGAACATCATCCGGAATCGTACATGCGATGACCTTTGCCTTATCAACGCCGGCATGCAGCAGGGTCTCCGGGTTACACAGATCGCCATA
>DAOVYA010000033.1 GCA_030635865.1 Gammaproteobacteria bacterium
AGCCGGCGGTCAGAAACACTCCACTCCCGTCAGCCCCGCCGAGACCGGCCAGAGTCATGCAATTGACGCGTGTTCCGCACGTAGCATTGATCACGTTCAGATCCGGAGTATTGTCCAGGAAGACCGCGACCGCGGTTCCGGCAGCAAAACCACTCAACACGCCCGCCGCTCCAGATGCCCCGAAAACATACTGGAACTCGCCACCACCAGTAGGAATTGCACCGGTAATCGTGATGTCCGCCACCCCGGTAAGTTCCTGGCCGGGCCCTATCGGGTTGGGTCCCTGGCCGGCCAATACTCCCTGGGTATTGTTCCATTCGACCACCGAAACCAGCCTGTCTCCCACAGAGAGGGTTCCAGAGCCGTCATTATCGAAGACGTAGTCGATATTGTCGTCTTCGAAAGCCGTAATTGGCTGGAACCAGGACAATGCCATCGCCGGGCTACTCAATATGCCCATGCCCAGCGCTAGCCCCGTCCCGATTGCTAGCGATTTCAGTTTCTTGTTCATTTGTCGTTCCTCCGTAAAATAATTACCAAGCATCTCGTTAAAGCTTCATTTTGTAGCCTGCAATAAGTAATGCACTAATCGGGCCATTTTTTCTGAATAGATGCAACTTATTGTAATTATTGGGGTAATTTTCTTACACTTGGTGAATGCATGGGCGCATCAAGCACAGAGTGTAAAATATTTTGACGGTAAAACAGCATCGGAACCGGGTAGAGTCAGTACGAGAACAGTCTAGCCCAAAAATACTGGATCGAAGATGTTAAATTTTTTGACCCCCAAACGGGCCAGGGTGAGCAGGTAACTGCCGCCAATGCCGCCAAGACCGGCGATGGCAATACGCCTGGTTCTCAGCAGGGCCTGTTCGGTTTCCGTAACCCAGCCGATGTTGCGGGTAAAGGCGGCATCATAATCGAAGGGTTGTTGCATAATTAATTTTCCCTCATTTGCGCTTTAGTGCGGACCGCGGATCCAACCGCAACCACGATGAATCAAAAAACCATGATCGTTGTCTTCATGTCCGGGCGGCAGCCTGCAGCATTGCCTGCAACGGTGCCATGACCACTTCGGCACGAAACAGAATTCGATTTCCGGTCAATAGACCAAAGCAGCGATGCAATTGCTGGGGAAACCCCTTTTTGCCCAGTCCTTTGCCAGCGGGCACTGTCTCGGGGACTGTCACAAGCAGGTTCAGGCTGTCATTGCTTTTCAGTGTTTGCAGCAGTCTCCGATCCACGGAAACAAGGTGACTGGTATACACAACCGGGTTGGTCTCAAAGGTATAGTTGTCCTGTTTGGCTTTTTCCAGCAGGGCACAGGATAGCAATGCAACCGGGAACATCGCCGGAAACCGCACCCGTTCCTCCATTTCGTCAAAGTAATAGTGCTGGTCAACCAGCGAACCGGCCAGAAAGTTTTTCCCGTGGCCGGTATTCATGAATTTTCGCTTCAGGAAATAGCGGTGTTGCGCTATCCAGCTTCTGTCTTCGGCGGTATCGAGATCCCCGAGTCGGGAGAAATCAGCATCGGGCATACATAACGGGACCATCGACTCACGCTGGAAACCCAGCAATATCAACCCTCCCTGTTTCTTTACCGCAATACGATTGGCAAGCTGCCCCGAATCACTGATCCGGTTAACTGTTTTTCTTATCTCGATATGGAAAGGTTCACCAGGCCGCACTACATCGGCAAAGGTAAACTGGAAGTTGGAAAAATGCAGGTGATGATGATCTATTAGCGCATGCTCACCGGTCTGCTCACGTAATAACGTGACCAGGTATTCAATCAATACTTCAATCTGGAAACCCAGCACGATCGGCATTCCGAATGGATTGCCGTGAATTCTGTTCCACTTCTTCTGGTCATGAAACGGGTTGAAATCATCTGTGGCATTACGTGCAGCATCAATATGAATCTGCTGGTAACGATAATCATGTTGACCGGATCTCATCGGTGCAATCACTCATGTCCGCTAAAAATTCCCGCCGAGTCTATCAGACTGTTGCATTACGGCAACGGTTGGTCGGCCTGCCTGGAAACACAGAACTACGTTCCAGCTTGGCCGATATCCAGCTTGTATTTCTTGACCAATGCATAAAATGTCGGCCGGGTAATACCGAGTGACTTCGCTGCCTGAGATACATTCCCACCGGCACGCGCCAGGGCCTGCAACAAGGCCCGGCTTTCGGCCTGCACGCGCACCTCGCGCAGGTTGAGCGGCAGCGGTTCGCCTTCCGGCACGTCGAGCTCGAGCCCCTGTGCCGTGATCTGGCTGCCTTCCGCCAAAATTACGGCTCGTTTTACACAGTTGGCCAGTTCACGCACATTGCCTGGCCAGTCAAAGGCGTCGATGGCGGCAATCGCATCAGGGCTGAAGGTGAGGTTGCCCTTTTTCTGTTGTTCAATCTCCCGACGCAGGAAATAACTCGCCAGCACGTTGGCCTCCCCGTCCCTTTCCCTGATCGCGGGAATCCTGATGGAAATTTCACTGATGCGGTAATACAGATCTTCCCGGAAGGCGCCTTGCTCGATCAACTCATTCAGGTTTTGGTGGGTGGCCGATACCACCCGTACATCCACCGGGATCTCCTTCCGACCACCGACACGGACGATGATCCGTTCCTGCAGGAAGCGCAACAGTTTGGCCTGCAGGGGTAGTGGCAGGTCCCCGATTTCATCCAGAAACAGGGTGCCACCATTGGCATATTCAATATTACCCTGGGTCTGCTTTGCCGCGCCGGTAAAGGCTCCCTTCTCATAACCGAACAATTCACTCTCCAGCAGGGTATCCGGTATTGCGGCGCAATTGATGGCGACGAAGCGTTCCTTGGCACGTGAACTGAGGTCGTGCAAGGCCCGCGCCAGCAATTCCTTGCCAGTCCCGCTTTCCCCCAGCAACAGCGTGGTTGCATCAGTGGGTGCGACCTTCTCGACGGTCTGACAGACCTGCAGCATCTGCGGACTCGTCGCGATGATACCCGCCATGGGCTCCTTGAGCCCCTGACGGGACAGTTCCCTGTTCTCCTGCTCCAGTTCAAACAGGTTGTAGGCACGTTCCACGATAACGCCTAGCAGTTCCGGGTCTACGGGCTTCTGGAAGAACAGCCAGGCCCCCAGGCCGATGGCGCGCACGGCATTCTCATGGTCGTTGTTACCGGTTACGACAATCACCTTGATATCCGGGACCAGGGTGAGTATCTCCTTGAGGGTTGCGAGGCCTTCGCTGGCGCTGCCCGGATCCGGCGGCAGCCCCAGATCGAGCGTGACGACCTGCGGCTCGTGGCGTCGCAATTGGGCGATTGCACTCTTGCGATCTTCGGCGGTGACCACCTCGAAATCGCTGAACGCCCAGCGCAGGGCCTTCTGCAGACCCGGGTCATCTTCCACGACCAGCAGTGTTTTCTCTGGATTGCTCAACCGGCAGACTCCATGTGTTTGTACGTACTCTCGGGGGACTGTTGCCCGGCTGACAGCGGCAGTGTGATGTGCATGCGCGTCCCCTTCCCGGGCTCGCTCTCTACCCGGATCTCGCCACCCAGGCTGTGAACATATTCCCGGCACTCATAGGCACCGATCCCCATACCGGTATCACCCTTGGTCGTATCGAACGGGCGGAACAGGCGTTCGCGCACAAACTCCGCATCCATCCCGCAGCCACTGTCCTCGATCAGGATCCCGACTGAATTATCCCTGCACACAAGGCTGATGGTAACCACGCCGTCATCCGCTGTTGCATCCTGGGCGTTCCGGACCAGGTTTTCCATTACAGAGGTCATGCGGTCACGGTCCATGGTGACCCAGACCTCCTCCAATTCGCTGTCAAATACCGGTGCAGGGCTGCCACCGGAGCAGTTGTTGACGGCATCACTTACCACCACGACCAGGTTGGTGCTGACAAGTTTGCCGCTGGAAATACCCGTGCGCAGCAACTGCATGAGGCGCTGCATCTTTGCCACGGAATGCTCCATGATCTCGATGGCATCGTCGATAAATTCGGGCTTGTGCTTGTGACGCGCGGCCGTGCCAACCAGCAGTGACTGCTGGGCAATCAGGTTCTTGATGTCGTGCAGCACAAAGGCCGACAGGCGGTGAAAACCCTCGAACTGACGGGCCTCTGCCAGTGCCTCCACAGCCTGTAGCTGCGCCAGGTGGCTGGCTGCCTGGGAGGCTGCGGTTTTCAGCAGGTCCCGCAATTCCCAGTTGAACGGCACACTCGCGCGCGGTTGCGTAATGACAACAAGGCCAAGCAACCGGCCCTGGTCCAGCAGCGGCACAAGCAGCCAGGCACGCGGCAGCTCAAGCACCCAGTCCGGCAATTCAAGCGGCGTATACAGCTCCGGATCTGCCTGGTACTCATCCAGATTGATCACCCAGGCACGCTCATCCAGGTATCGTACCAGTGCATTGTCACCCGCAATGACCTCGCTTTCCCCGCCCGAAACACCCCAGTGTGATACCTGTTCCAGGCAGCCGTCCTTGCGGCGCAGCCACAACAGGCCCCCGGGGCTGTCCACCACGTCCGCAATTGCGCGCACCACACATTCGTGCGGCAAGGCCTCCTGCTTGCAGAGTGACAGGGCATGTGTGAAATTCAGCCACTGCTCACGGTAGTCATAGCGATGGCGGAACAAATGCTTGCCGAGGAATACACTCAACCGGGCACGCATTTGCCCGGAAAACAACAGAGCAAGCAGTACCACGGCAGCACCGAACAGGAATACGATCTGAAATACCGTGCCCCACTCGCCCCCGTATGTCTTGATGTAGTAACCGGCGGTGGCCATGAGTAACAGGTAACAACCAGCCGCGAGCAAGGTCGTCGTATGAAAGACCAGTTTTCGGGAAATAAATACGTTCAGCGACCACTGCGGGTTGCGGACAACGGATATGCCAATCAGGGGGGCGACCAGTGCATAAACAGCACCGCGTGCGTTCCACAGAGAAATATCCAGTTGTTTGAATAACAGCGCCTGGGCATACATGAAAAAATCATAGGCAAACAAGCCGCCGATCCCCAGACACAGAAACTTGATCCCCCAGCGCTGCTCAGTGCGGGTGTTGCGGTACAGGTTCTCCACCAGGAACAGGCCGCTCACGGTCAACAGCACATAACCGAAGAAACTGATCTCTATACCCTGTTCTGCCTGTAGCAACCGGCCAGAGATAAACGGCACAATCAACAAAACCAGCGAAAGGCCATAAATGAACATGGTGAGGCTGCGCATACCGCCCCCGCTGTCCGATTTATCCCCCTGGGCTTGCCGCATGAATCCCACCATGAAGACAAGCCAAACGAGCAAGTGCAGGGTCTCCACTGCCTGCACCAGAGCAGCGCCTGGCACCCCCCATCCCGACCAGGCTGCCAGGGTTGTCGCCCAGAGGGCGGTAATACCGCTTGCCAATACCAGCAGCCCGCCCTGTAGTCTTCCCCGCCATCCGGTCAGCAGGAGGAGAGTAAAGATGAGATACGCTGTCGCTGCGAGTGCGTAGCCAGTTACGCCGATGCTTGCCACCCACTACACCCGGGGGCTTTTTATGGGAGAAGTACTGAATGCGAGACTCGATAAAATCAGAACCATTGTTGTTACCGTCTGCAACTGTCTGTTGATTACCTGCTTCCCGACTCAGTGAGCACCCTTGCCCATTAAAACAACTTCTATGGTATGCAGAATAATCAGCAAGTCCAGAAAAATACTGAAGTTTTTCGTGTAATACAAATCATACTGAAGTTTCTCGAAGGCGTCCTCAGAATTGCTGCCATATTCGTAGCGGATCTGGGCCCAGCCGGTCAATCCCGGACGCAGCCGGTGCCGCTCGCGGTAGTAAGGATACTGCTCCTCCAGTTCCTTGACGAATTCCGGCCGCTCGGGGCGTGGCCCGACGAAACTCATGTCACCCTTGATGATATTAAACAATTGCGGCAGCTCATCCAGCCTGATCTTGCGGATGAGCGCACCAACCCGGGTAACACGCGCATCATGTTTTTTGGCCCACTGGGCAACACCATCTTGCTCCGCATCAACACTCATACTCCTGAATTTATAAATCTGGAATTCCTTGCCACCATCGCCAACCCGCGTCTGACTGTAGATGACCGGTCCCTGGCCCCTGCTCTCCAGCCAGATTGCGATGACAATAACCAGCATAAACGGCAGAAAAATCGGCAAGAACAACAGGCTGATCAGAATATCCAGACTGCGTTTTAACGCCAGTGACACATTGCTGATACGAAATCCGTCTGACATAAACAACCAGCTGGGATTCACCAGTTCCAGTTTGACCTTGCCGGTTTCCCGCTCAAAAAAGGTCATCATATCAATGACGGTCACACCGTCCATCTTGCAATCCAGAATTTCATGCACCGGCAAGGCCTTGCGTCGGTCATCAACGGCGAGCACGATTTCATCGATTTGATTTTCACTGACGATATCCCGCAAGGGGTGATCAAGATGGACCACACGCTTATCCTCAATGACATCATGGTCTCTACTTACATGCACATAGCCCACAATATCAATGCCCTGCAACGATGACTCGCCTTCCAGTTTCCTGATTTCGCAGGCATTCTTACCGGCGCCAAGTACCAGCACACGCTGTTTAAATACCGCGGTGTCAACGACCCTGAAAAAAACCAGGCGCACACTGATGATGCCAACCAGTGAAATCACAAATGACAGTAATGCAGGACCTCGCCATACTGATAATTCAGGCGCAACATAAAAAATAAAACTTAACGGGAAGACGGCAAACAGAAAGCTGGCCAATACGCGCAAGACCATTGCAGAACGCCCTTCCCATGACCAGGAGGCACGGTCATAGAGGCCTAGTGCGATCATACTGAATATCATTACCAGGGCGAAGGTAATGCTTTTCGGCCACAGGGGGCCAATAAATTCACCTATGGCAACGCTATCGCTGGAAAAACGAATAAACACAGCTGCGCGAAAGGACAACAAAAAAACAACCATCTCGATCAACCCAAGGAAGATAAATGCCGCGGGGAGATAATGGCGAAAGATGCGGAATGTGGGCATTTAACTTCTTTACCCGCAGTGATGTCGCCAGGAATTCCCGGTCATCGAGATCAAATAATCAGTATTACAGGAAGCCATCCTTTTCTTACCGCACATCATCCTTTTACCTTCCGAATATCTCGAATGTCTATATAATTATTATTTAATTATATACTTATATTAATAATGCATTCTCATGTAAGATTAGTCAATATTTTGTCACTACGCAAGCCGCCATTCCCACGGTTATTGCTTCAAAGATGCCTTTCTATATCGTGTCTTTTCAAACCCCATGCCAGCAGCATCAGCATCCTCCGGTTGGTACTGGTCAGTCGTTCCGCGACTGTTTCCAGTATCTCCAGCATCACCTGGTATCCGATTCTGCTATGTGTCTCGAAAAATTCATGCAGACGATCGCCATCGATAACAGCCAGCTCACATTCCGTTACCGTAGTCACGGTCGCCATGCGCAGACTATGGATCAGCCCCCCGAACTCGCCAAATACTGCACCGGCGCCCAGATCACAGACCCCCGGGTGAACCGTACTGCCTCCTTCGAGCTCAATATTTCCCGTCACGCGCACTGTCCCGCGCATGACAATAAACAGTTCCTTTCCACACTCGCCCTCTGTAATAACCACTTTATTTTCAGGATAAGACCGACGCACCCAGTGTTCCCGCTCCTTGAACCGGGGATGCGTAAACAATAATTCAGAAATGGACTTCACGGACCTGTATCCCTTTTGCCTCAGACAGCCAGCCTGTATTAATAGCTATCGCCCGTTATGTAATATTCCTTAAGATAGCTGCCTGGAAGAGGCTGGTGTGCGACAGGCCTGTTGCAGGAGTGCGGCCTTCGGATCACTTTTTTTGTGGGAAACGTACCATTCTCGATGGTTCGACCACCGGTTCAATCGGCGGGTGCGTGTCATGGCCGTAGGCCCGCATGACCTTGCGAATGTAGTCCCGTGTCTCCCGGTAAGGCGGTACCCCCAGGTATTCCTCCACGGCCCGTTCACCGGCATTGTAACCCGCCAGTGACAGGCGCAGGTTCCCCTGGAAAAAAGATAACAGCCAGCGCATATAGGCCATTCCGCCATGCAGGTTCTGCACCGGGTCCGTTCTATCCCTGACACCGAAACGGGCCGCGGTCGACGGGATCAACTGCATCAGCCCCTGTGCATTTGCCGGCGAGCGGGCCCGTGGATTAAAATTCGACTCGGTCTGGATAATCGCGAGAATGAGGTTTGGATCCAGACCGTAGTCCGGTGCCAGCAGGCGTACCCACGATGCGATCTGGCTGCGCTCGGGGGTTTCCGTATTGACGCCTGCATTCCAGTCCTTCCATTCATTGCCAGGTATCGTTGCGATCGCATAGGCATCAAAGCGGCTTGCGTAGGTACATCTCGGCTTCCTGGGGACGCCCGGCTCGCCGACATAGGCAAGAAACTTGCGTGCCTGCAGATCACCATTGGCTGCCGCGACCTGTAACCAGGCAGCGGCAAGGTCTGTATCCCGGGGGGCACCCAGGCCATTGGAATACATCCAGGCCAGGCGCAGCTGTGCCGGCAGGTAGCCAAGCCGGGCGGCTGCACAATACAGCTGCCGGGCACGGCCGTAATCGCGACGATAGCCGATGGCGCGTTCATACCGGCTGGCCAGGTTCATCAGTTCCTCGGGGTCGGGGTCTGCAAGCAGCACCTGCCAGTCCAGTACCGGGGTGGCGCCCTGCCCGGTAACGGACCACAGCAACAGCACCAGTACCAGTATCACCCTGTACCCGGTGTTATGACTGCGATTGCAGCGCACAGTGGTCACCTTGGAAAAAACTCGATGGGGATCTTCGTGGTCACTACACGCGCACCCGGCTTGTTACCGAAATCAATGCGCTTGATGAGTGCGACCAGCTGTTGTTCCAGCGAGACCGCACCCAGTTCGCTGCTGAGGATGACACAGCGGGTAACATTGCCTGCCGGTGCAATTGTGATACTCATGACGAGTTTGCCCTGCAAGGTGGCGTCCTTGCGCAACTCTTGGTTGTAGAGCGTGTACATGGCACCCTTGTGGCGGTCCAGCACTTCCTGAATATCTTCCTCGCTGCGAACCACGCCAGCCGGTGGCGCAGATGTATGCTTGCCTGCCGTCATGATACTTTCACGGCCAACAAAGTCTTGCTCGGAATCCTCCCGGTCCGGCAAGCCGGCCGTACCCAGGACCGATTGATGGGCAACACCGCCTTCAATACCCCTGCTGCCCCGGGTCACATTGGCTGTCAGCATCGAGGGTTGTGGTGTCGTGGTATGCAGCTGACCGACCGCGTCATTCTGCCTCGATGTGGTGCCAGTCTTCGGTGTCGTACCTCGCAATGCAGCGAGCGCATCGCTCATTGCCAGCACACCGGCCCTGGCTGCCCTCTGGCGGGGTGTCACAACCGGCGCAACCGGTAGGTGATCAGGTGCAGTTTGTGACACCTGCGGCACAGCCGCCTCGGGTGCTGCCGGTAACTCTGTCAGAGTGGGTGCTGGCACAAACCGTTCGGCAAGCAGGCGCACATGGCGCGCTGGCAACTCCTCGACAACCTCGCTATCCGCTTGCGGTATCCGGATATAGGGCGTGATAACCCCGGCTACCAGGCTGATCACCAGTGCCTGCAACAGGATCCGGCGAAAACGGCGGTCTTCCTCATGCAGCGCAGTCCAGGAAAAGCCTGCATGCAGGGTCATTGTCGACATGGCGCTAGCCTGCCCCGGATGAGCGTTGCAGCACCGACAGTGAAATATTGCCGTAACCTGCCTGCGTGCAGGTCTGCATGACCCTGTTGAGCAATACAAACGGGATGGACCTGTCGCCCATGATGGTCACTTCCCGGCCAGCCTCGGCGGGAGCATCCGCTACCAACTGCGCCAGCAGCGCTGTCCGCAGGGCCTTGATCTCACCACGGGTCGCTTGCATGTCCGTGTCGATGGCAACAACCGGCTCGCCCTGCAGCAGGATGTTATCCCGGGTAATCATGACAACCGGCGTTTCCCTGGGTTGCTGGTCCGCAACTGATTCGGGAAGCCTGACAAGTGTATTGTTATCTTCCGGTGCACCGTCTGCGGAATGCGCCAGGAAAAAAAACACCAGGATGGTAAAGACATCCATCAACGCCACCAGGTTCAGTGTCGGCCAG
>DAOVYA010000185.1 GCA_030635865.1 Gammaproteobacteria bacterium
CCACCACTGTCCAGTGGTGTATCCAGGTGTGTAATTATCGCCCGCATCCTGAGTCGTGTAGCTCGATCACCACCCAGTAATACGCTATTGGTACGCTCGTCTGCGACCAGCACCTGTCCGCCTGAAACGGCACCAGGCACCTTGCCCTTTCCCGGCACAGCGCGGCTCAGGGTGGTCAGCACGCGTACAACTTCGGAAGCCGATGCATGTAGCAGCGGGATGATCTCGATTTCACTGTCACTGACCTGGTCGATTCGCCTGATAATGCTCACCAGGCGCTCTACGTTTCTCGCGCGGTCGGAGATGATCAGCACATTGGTGGCAGGATAAGCTGCCAAATGTCCCTGCTGTGGTATCAACGGCCTTAATATCGGAACCAGCTGGGCTGCAGCAATATTATCAACCTGTATAACCCGGGTAACCATTTCATCACCCTGGCCCGGCTGTCTATCGCTGGCCGTCGGAATACCATCCTGCTTTGCATTAACATCCGGCACGATCTTTATAACCTCGCCGCTTGGAACGGCAGCAAACCCGTGCACCTTCAGAATAGACAGAAAGACCTGGTACACTTCATCATTGTTCATGGGACGTGACGAAATCACCGTGACCTTGCCCTTGATGCGCGGGTCGACAATAAAGTTCTTGTCCGTCACCGCCGAGACTGTACTGATAAGCGCAGTGATATCGGCATCTTTCAGATTTAATGTAACAGTCTCTGCATGCAATGGCAGCGACCAGACCAGCCAGGCCAACAACAGCCAAACACTTTTTACCTGTAACTTCATTACATGACCCACAATAGTCGTTGTGCTCCGTTTCACCTTCCCGCAACTCAATATGTCGTCAGGCTGAAGGGATTATTTATTACTGCAATTTAAAGATAAATCACTGATCGGGCATTCTGAAATTCATCACTTGTTCCTGTCCGCCCCGCAATATGGTTATACTGGCATCATCACCGCTCTGGATACTCTTTAAAGCCTGCATGCCACTTTCTTTACTATTGAGCTTGACATCATTTATCTGCACGGCGACATCACCCGGCTGCAGACCCAGCCCCTTAAACAATTCCAGCTCCCGACCTGGCTGCAGTGTATACCCGATCATCGCTCCATCTTCACCCATATAAGGCGTGGGGCGTACAACCTGGATCAGGGTCTTCGGACTCTGTTTTATCTTCTGGCGAATGTCCCTGATCTTCTGTTCATGCTTTGCGGTGAGTGTTTTACCGGACGACTTGATAGCTCCCCCTCTCTTTGACTTGCTGTCAGGTATCAGCCGCAATGTCTCATAACGACCATTACGCTGCAAAATCACCCGGTCCGGGTAGACTTCGCTTAACTCGGCATTTCCCGGCAACTTGTCGCCAATAGCATACTGTTCTTCCTTGCCCTTCGGGTCAGCAATAATCGCCCGTGCCTTCCCGGATTCACCAGTTACATATACACCATGCAAAACCAGCTTGAGACGTGTATCCGGCGCGTCAATTGGTGTACTGACGACCACGGGTGTTTGTTCCCTGGTCACCACCCCCATTAAATGCCAACCCGGCAACTGGCGTACCAGTTGCGCATTCGGGTCAGTTTCGATCGACAAGGGACTGACCTTTATGTCATCCAGCTGGATACTTCCCTGCGGCGTCACAAGACCCCATGTCAACGCAGCCAGTAAGCTGGCAATCCACACCACCAGCAACAGATTGATTCCCCTGATGAACCATCTTGTATTTTCGCTCTGGAGTACCCGGAACACGTCCGCCTGTTGTAATGAAAGCACACTCACTGGCAACCCCTATCTCTGGCTTGCCCTGTTCCGGTTACCGCTGTTTCTGTTCGCCGGTCGTTTTCCGGGCCTGCCCCGGCCATCTCCGTGCCGCGGTGGTCGTTTGATTTTTACCGGTGGCTGCAGTGTCGCAATATAATCTTCCTGCACGACTTCAACGGGAATCTTGTGGCCGATGAAAGCCTCAATCTCGGGAAGCGAATAGACAAAACCCTCACAGGCAAAACTTATTGCATCGCCATCTTTCCCGACACGGGCCGTACGGCCAATACGGTGCACATAGTCCTCGGCATCCTGTGGTAAATCATAATTAAAAACATGACTGACGTCCGGAATATGCAGTCCACGTGCCGCAACGTCCGTTGCAATTAATATAGGAAGCTTGCCGTCCTGGAATTCTTTCAGCAAACGCTGACGTTTTTTCTGGGGGACATCACCTGAAAGCACAGCGCACTTGAAACCATTCCCCTCAAGATAGGACCATACCCTTTCTGCATTACGCTTGGTGTTTACAAAAACAATGCTTCGATTGGGATCCATGTGTTTCAGCAAGCCGACAAGCAGCGGTATCTTTTCTTCATTTGCGGTGTGATACAACACCTGCCTTACCTTGTCAGCAGTGACTTTTTCGGGTTCAACATCTATATAAACCGGGTTATTCATATGCTCGTAGGCAAGTTCCTGCACACGATGTGAAAGTGTGGCAGAAAACAGCAACCCAATACGTTTTTCAGGTGGCGGGCAACGGCGCATCAAAAAACGAATGTCCTTGATAAAACCCAGGTCGAACATCCGGTCAGCCTCATCCAGCACAATGGCCTGCGTCATTTTCAGATCATAAACATGCTGTTTGAAATAATCGATCAATCGGCCCGGCGTGCCTATCAGGATGTCGACGCCGGCAGCTATCGCGTCACGCTGTTCTTCATAGCCGGTGCCTCCATAAGCCAGGCCAAGCTGCAATCCGGTATGCCTGCCTATCACGCTGGCATCCGTATGGATCTGGATGGCCAGTTCCCGCGTTGGCGCCAGCATCAAGGCCCGGGGCTGGGTTTTCCTGCGCTGCTTGTCCGCAGGATGGGTCAGCAGGTGGTTATAGACCGCTACCAGGAATGCCGCCGTCTTGCCCGTGCCGGTTTGTGCCTGGCCAGCGACATCACTCCCATTCAGTGCCACCGGCAAGGTCTCTGCCTGTATCGGGGTACACATTGAAAACCCTGCATCTTCAATACCTTGCATTAAATTCTCAGGCAGGGAAAAGCTCGAAAAAGGGATATCGCTTAAATGCGTTTCAGACATAGTTTATTTACACCAGACCCTTAAGCAGGATCATTACAGACAGAATTTCATATTATATTTCAAATGCTTGTTATTATGCCATGATTGTTTTCAAGCCGCTCCACCAGGCTCGCAGGGTTCAGCAACCATCCGGCGGAAAGCAGACGGATTCGGTCGCTACAATCGCGGTGGGCATGCCGGAAAACGGCCGGTCGTGTTACAAACCCTGCTAACAGCTATAGCTGTGACAACAGGATACAGAAAATATTCACAACAGACTTGTAATATGGTCTGATTTAGGCTGAAATAGGGCCCTGAGACAAGTGCGAGGGTAGCTGACAGTTCGCACCGATACATCAAATCAGCCCGTCAAGGCTGGCCGTTTCCGACAAAGAATCAAGACACGCCGCGTAGCGGAATTCCATTCTGTTCGAATACTGTGAACATGACCATGTTCCGGCTCTCACTGAATGTACGCGGCGATTAATTTCAGAACAGGAGAAGATCTACGGTGAGTGAACACATTATCTACGTGACAGATGATACTTTTGAAGATGAAGTCATAAATTCCCCTGACCCTGTACTGGTGGATTACTGGGCTGAATGGTGTGGCCCCTGCAAGGTGATCGCACCCATCCTGGATGAGATCGCAAGCGAATATAACGGCAAGTTACGCATCGCCAAACTTAATATTGATGACAATCCGCAAACACCACCCAAGTATGGAATCCGCGGGATCCCGACGCTGATGCTGTTCAAGGAAGGCAATGTTGAAGCCACCAAGGTAGGCGCACTCTCCAAGTCACAGCTGACCGCATTTATTGACAGCAACATCTGAAGCAATGATCTACACAAGCTCCAACAGCAAGAAAAGCACATGACTAACCGAAAATACCGGGGCAACTGCACAGCCTGTTAACCCGGCATAAGTACCCGTCCCACCGGCCTGAACGGCCACCCCATCCATCCAACAATGACACATATCAAAGGCCTTTTATGAACCTGTCCGAACTTAAACTGAAACCTGCAGCAGAACTGGTTGAAATAGCCCAGAAGATGGGCGCCGAGGGTAGCGCGCGCTCCCGTAAACAGGACATCATCTTCTCTATCCTCAAATCGCATGCAAAGAAGGGCGAGGATATTTTTGGCAGCGGCGTACTCGAAATACTGCAAGACGGATTCGGCTTCCTGCGTTCTGCTGACAGCTCCTACCTTGCAGGACCAGATGATATCTACGTCTCCCCCAGCCAGATACGGCGCTTCAGCCTGCGCACCGGTGACACCGTGGATGGAAAGATCCGGCCACCGAAAGACAGTGAACGTTACTTTGCATTGCTCAAGGTCGACAAGA
>DAOVYA010000203.1 GCA_030635865.1 Gammaproteobacteria bacterium
CCCTCGATCCACTTGATTCGTGCTTTCATAATCACCTGTCCATGCTGAAAAACGTGAAGCCTATCACAGTTCTGAACGCTGACAGGCGCTGCTCTAATAGCGCCTAAAGCTGGCGCAGGAACAACCGATAACATGGATATGCAAGCGCTACCACTGACATTTGAAGCGGGAAACAGTACCGGTAATGGCAAGGTAAACCCTTGTGTGGAACGTTTCCTTGAACACTGCCACCGGCGTAAATATCCCAACAAGAGCGTCATTATCTATGCCGGGGACCAGCCGGACGTGCTCTATTACATCATCAGCGGTTCCGTCACCGTCCTGATTGAAGACGAGAACGGCCACGAAATCGTGCTGGCCTACATTAATTCCGGCGGTTTCTTTGGCGAAATGGGGCTCTTCGGGGAACAACCGAACCGCAGCGCCTGGATTCGCACCCGCATGGAATGCGAAGTCGCCGAGATCAGTTATACGCGGTTTCGTGCCCTGGCCCGGGAAGACCCGGATATCCTGCTGGAATTAACCGCACAACTCGCCACGCGCTTGCGCAAAACCAGCCGCAAGGTCAGTAACCTTGCCTTCCTGGACGTCACCGGCCGGATTGCACACACCCTGCTGGAATTATGCAAGGAACCGGACGCCATGACGCACCCGGATGGCATGCAGATAAAGGTTACCCGGCAGGAACTCGGTCGCATCGTCGGTTGTTCACGCGAAATGGCCGGGCGCGTACTCAAGGCCCTCGGCGAACAGGGTCATATTTCAGTAAAGGGAAAGACCATCGTTGTCAATGGCGCTCGCTGAGCGTTTACGTCCACACGTAGCTCCAACCAGAATTACACCTCTTATAGAGCGAAACTCGTTCCGCGAGTATCTTTTCCCGTCACTGCGAACCGATTACCTCCGTCATTGCGAGCGAAGCGCGGCAATCTCCTGAAGCTGGCAGCGGACGTGATGAGATTGCCGCGTCACTTTGTTCCTCGCAAAGACGGGGGTAGTTTGTCCGCGTCACTGCGTTCCTCTCAATGACGGGCTAACCAAACAGTTCCGCCAGTTTCTCGCCCGGGTCAGGCGCCTTCATAAAGGCCTCGCCCACCAGGAAGACATCTACCCCGCGCGAGCGCATCAGGGCAACATCATCAGACGTGTGTATACCACTCTCCGTCACCACGATACGGTCCTCCGGTATCTGCTCCAGGAACCCCAGTGTCGTCTCCAGGCTGGTCTCGAACGAACGCAGGTCACGGTTATTGATACCAACCAGCCTTGCAGGCAAGGCAAGCGCACGCTCCAGTTCAGCCGCATCGTGCACCTCCACCAGGGCATCCATGCCGAGTTGCCCGGCCAGTTGCAACAACTCCAGCAACATCGCATCATCCAGTGCGGCCACGATCAGCAGGATACAGTCCGCACCCATGACACGCGCCTCGTACACTTGGTAGGGGTCGAGAAAGAAGTCCTTGCACAATACCGGCAAGGTGCAGGCGGCACGTGCCTCCTGCAGGTAGGCATCGGCGCCCTGGAAAAAATCGATATCCGTGAGTACAGAAAGACAGGCCGCGCCCCCCTTTTCATAACTGGCCGCGATCTGCGCGGGATTAAAGTCTTCACGCAATACACCCCGGCTCGGTGAGGCCTTCTTGATTTCCGCAATCACCGCGGCCTTCCCGGCACCGGTTTTCTGTTGCAGGGCATTAATAAAACCGCGCGGTGCATCTGCCGCTTCAAACTGCTGTTGCAGTTCGTGCATGCTGATAGTGCGGCTGCGCTCTGCAATCTCCTCGGCCTTGCGCACAAGGATCTTTTTCAGGATGTCGGGTGTGTCACTCATGGTTCAGGCCACGGTTCTTCAGAATGAATTGGAAACCTCGACAAGCGATTCGAATACCTGTTTCGCCCTGCCTGCCTGTATCACGTCGGCAGCCCGGCTGACACCATCGGCCAGTGATGACACTAAACCGGCTGCATAAATTGCTGCACCGGCGTTGAGTATCACAATGTCGTGCGCCGGCCCTGACTGACCATCAAACACCGCACGGATCATGGCCAGGCTTTGTTGCGCATCCTCAACGGCAATTGCTGCCAGGTCGGCACGCTGCAGGCCAAACTCCTCCGGGGCAATGGTATAGGTCGAGATGGCGCCCTCCCTGAGTTCAGCAACCCGGGTTGGCGCCGCAATACTGATTTCATCCAGGCCGTCTTCGGCATGCACAACCAGCACATGTTCACTGCCGAGTTGCTTGAGCACCTGCGCCAGCGGCTCGACCCAGTCCGCACTGAACACACCCAGCACCTGGTTCGGCGCACCGGCCGGGTTGGTCAGAGGACCGAGCAGGTTGAACAAGGTGCGGACACGCATTTCCTTGCGTGGACCAATGGCATGTTTCATGGCACTGTGGTGGAGTGGCGCGAACAGAAAACCGACCCCGACCTGCTCGACACAGGCGGCCACCTGTTCCGGACCAAGGTCCAGCCGCACACCGGCGGCCTCCAGCACATCGGCACTGCCCGATCTGCTGGAGACAGAACGATTACCGTGCTTGGCAACACGACCACCGGCGGCGGCCGTAACCAGTGCACTGGCCGTGGAAATATTAAAGGTACTTGCACCGTCACCGCCGGTACCACAGGTATCGACCAGGTGCGGCCCGGCTATATCAACATGCGTGGCCAGTTCGCGCATCACGCCTGCCGCCGCCGCAATCTCGTCGACGGTCTCACCCTTCATCCGCAGGCCGACGAGAAAACCACCGATCTGCGCCGCTGTCGCCTGGCCGGTCATGATCAGGCGCATCACGGCCTCCATGTCGGCTGCCGACAGGTCCTGGTGTTCGATAACTGCAGCGATTGCTGATTGCATATCCATTACTTTATCCTTCTGGTTAACCAGGAAAGTCCTGATATATTGTCATTGCGAGCCAATTACCTTCGTCATTGCGAGCGCAGCGAAGCAATCTCGTAAAGCTGGCAGCGGACTGAAAGAGATTGCCGCGCTGCGCTCGCAATGACAGGTATATTTCACTATTGTTCCAGGAAATTCCGTAACAGATCATGTCCACAGCCGGTGAGGATGGACTCCGGGTGAAACTGCACACCTTCGACCGCCAGTGTCTTGTGGCGCACGCCCATGATCTCGTCAATCTCTCCCTTCCCGTCCTGTGTCCAGGCCGTAACTTCCAGGCATTCAGGCAATGAATCCTGCTCGATTACCAGTGAGTGATAACGCGTCGCCTCAAATGGTTCCGGCAAGCCATGAAACACACCGCTGTCGTTGTGATGAATCATCGATGTCTTGAAATGCATGATGACACGAGCATGGACGATACGGCCGCCAAAAGCCTGACCAATACTCTGGTGCCCAAGACAAACCCCGAGAATAGGAACACGACCGGCAAACTGCATGATGGTTTCAACTGAAACACCCGCCTCGTTCGGCGTACAGGGCCCGGGAGAAATAACGATCTTCTCCGGCGCCAGCGCTTCGATTTCCTGTACGCTGATCATGTCGTTGCGGTACACCTGCACGTCCGCACCCAGCTCGCCCAGGTACTGGACCAGGTTGTAGGTAAACGAATCGTAGTTATCAATCATCAACAGCATATGCGCTATAACTTCCTGATATATATCCCTATTAACAGCAAACCCGGAGAACCTCTGATTAATTAACAAAACCCCGTCATTGCACCCCAGGAGTACTTCCTCAGGATGGCTATGCCATCCTTCAGGGCGCGAGCGAAGCGCGGCACTCTCATACTATGGAATCAGTAACATGGAGATTGCCACGTCACTTCGTTCCTCGCAATGACGTATAAACAAGGGCCTCTCTAGCTTGCAGCATCCCCCGTGTCTTTGTCGTGGCGTATACGCACATCCAGCGGCTTCGAGGCGTCGATGTGTACATCACGCTGCGGAAACGCGATACAGATTCCGGCATCGTTGAACTTGCTGTTGATCGCCTCGTGCAGCTGGGTGATCGTTGTCATACGGATGTTCTGCGACCCGACAAAACAGCGCAGTACCAGGTTAAGCGAGTTGTCGCCAAAGGCCTCAAAAATAATCGACGGCGAAGGCTCTGCAAGCACATTCTCGTTTTCCCTGGCCGCTTCATCCATCAGGGACATCGCCAGCTGCACATCACTGCCATAGGCAACACCGACAGGGACCTTGATGCGGGTTACCTGGTCCGACAATGA
>DAOVYA010000062.1 GCA_030635865.1 Gammaproteobacteria bacterium
GACACCCGATACTTCGAGTACATACCGGCCGGCACTCACACGTGTTTTAATGCTGGAGTCCGTCTCGTTGAGCGGATTGTGCTGGGCCAGCCTCTTCCCTGCGGTATCAAACAGCTCGACCTGCACATCAAGGTTTGCGCCACGAGGATTACCGGGGTCAAAGGCAATCCATGCCGGGGTTATCGTGAGATCAACCATTCCAGCACCGGCATTAAAAACGAATATATCCACGTCATCCTGCGCCTCGATCACGCCCTTGTTGGCAGAATGGCTATTATCGGGGTCGGTTGCGGGAGTACTCGCTGTTACCCTGCCAGCTGAGTCAATCTGCAGTGAAGTCCCTGTGTCAAAACGACTGTCATCGTGGTCGTCACGACGCAGGTCGAGTGACCCGACAAGGATGCCAATGTCATTTTGTGGATTGACCGCACCGCTGTAATCATCCTTGCTCCACTGGGTGACGCTGCTGAAAGGACCAACCCCCATAATCGGTGACCAGGCAACGCTGCCACTGCCACGACTCCCGGAGTCCGGCATTGAATCATGACTCAAGCCGTACAGGTGCCCTGCTGCATGCGAGGAAGCCTCTGCGATGGATGCCGGGGAAGTCAGGTTGTTGTAATACACCAGTGCAGGTGAGTAATACCCGGTGTGACTAAAACCGGAGACATTCATGTAGGCAACACTGCCGCTGGCTGGCTCAGGGAGGGACTTCTTGTTCCCGGCCATGCTGTGGGTAATCATGATCCAGCTGGTATTTGCTCCAACTGATTGCGGGGCCTCGGTTGTAACGTCAACATTGAAGGGTGCGAAATCCTCGGAAATCCGGCGCCATATTTCAGCCATGGCATTGATCTCGGCTGCACTGAATGACCCTGGCTTGTTGTCCAGATCGTAGGACCTGGCATGCCAGGCGGTGACTCCGGCGGTTCTGTTCCAGGCGGCATCACTGATAACGCCACCGGTAAAGTCCACAAAAATGATCTTGGGTGCACCGGAATTACTATGAAGTTTCAGGACATCTGCAGCAGTCAGCGCTTGCGTGCCAGGAGCCGGTTTTTCGGCCATGGCATCATCAGATTTGCCAGGGGTGAAATGGTCGGCATAGTAAATGCCGCCCTGTGAATCGAGCTTCATAAAAGCCAGGTCCTGGCTGGTAAACTCGATACTCTGTAACCACTGCACTGCCCGGGCACGGTCAGCTTCAGACAAAGACTCAAGCGACCTGCGAAAGTCGCCGGCAGGCAGACTCTTGCTGCTGCCCGGCTCCCCGCTGCCAAATACCATGACCCCGTCACCGGCGGCCCGGGTGCTGAGTGAAACCAGCAGCGACGCAGAAAATAACGCAACTGAAACGAGATAAGTCATTGTTTTATTCATAAATTCACCTTACTGAAAGAAGATCTGGAAGAAACAGAATAGCCACATATGTTGGCTGTAATTCATCACAACACAGCGGCAAGCAATCAAAAATCACTGAACCAGTAACTTTATCGGTAGCCAGGTAAATCTATTGAACAAAAAATAGTGGACTGTGATGGCCATCACTAGTGACGAACTGAATGGGACAGAATGAACACCCGGTAAAAAATAGAACTCTGGCGGGTGGCAGCAAATTACCCTGTGTGATCAGGTGGAGACAGGGCTTCCTTTAGGCCCATTCATACTTGCACCTGAATGTTGCAGGACTAACTAAGGAAGCTGATTAACTAACGTTGCCAGCTATATTCACCTGAGATTTCACCTGTTAGGCATTCAGGCATGAAAAAGGCCACACTGTGGTGGCCTAAGTATATGATTCTGTTGGTAGGCGCGATTGGAATCGAACCAACGACCTCTACCATGTCAAGGTAGCGCTCTAACCAACTGAGCTACGCGCCTGCAAGGCGAGAGACAATACCTGTAGTAACAGGCAGTTGCAAGACCTGAGGACCAGGAAACATCTGATGGCATACCCTTCCTGCATCCCCGGTCTTTACCGATGAGAGCAAAGATCGTCTGTGGGAAGTACAACTTGAATGGCTGGAATTGGCCGATAGTGTTGAAAAACTCTCCATCAGGAAGGGGGTGCATGAGATAATACTGATGTATTTCAACACATAAGGATTTTCGCTCCTGATGGGTCAGTTACCCGCTTCGCAAAATACCTTGTTTTACGACTTTTGCCTTGAACGCCATATCCCCGCCCGGTCATCTTCTCCATCAAATAGACCAGTTCCTCGATTTCGACGAGATCCGCCAGCATCTCCAACCGTTCTACAGAGTGCCACAGACATTGACAAACGGCAGAAAGGGGTCGTTCTTTGTCGTTAAGTCATTGTTTACATTAGAAGCGACTAAACGACCGGGTTGACTCGTTTCCGGTCTTTTAGGTGAAGTTACAGCAGTTGTGTCGTGTAGCTCTCAGTAGGACCCGCGCCTCGCGGGGAATTTCTGCCGTTCCCGGCGGGGCGCAGGTCCTACTAATGCTTTCTGGAGCAGGATATCGTTTTACCTCTGTGAACTCTGTGCCCTCTGTGGCAATTATTTTTTGGATTTTCCTTGCGCCTTTGCGTCTTTGCCTACAGGGCAAGGCTGCGAAGCGGCCTTGTAGATTAAAACGCGTGAGCAGGAGCGGAAGCTTTGCGAGAGATTGAGTTTTCTCTGTGAACCCTGGCCCTCTGTGGCAAAGGATTAATATCGCAGTTGCGAACCGCTCCTACACGATTATTACCTGGCATCTTTGCGGGCGTAAACAGTCCTGAGTCACATCTCAGGCCTGCACGGGCGCAGGCTCACCAACACGCAAGAGGGCCGGTAACAACAACAGAGTGAACAGGGTACTGACCAGCATGCCACCGACAATGACACCGGCAAGACCCCGGTAAAGCTCGGTTCCTGCCCCGGGGATCACCAACAGCGGCAACATGCCAAATACACTCGTCAAGGTCGTCATCAGGATCGGGCGTAACCGTAAACGTACTGCCTGCTCAACTGCGGCGCGGCGTTGCATGCCCGCGCGCTCTGCTGCCCGCGTCTGGTAGACCAGCAATATGGCATTATTGACGACCAGCCCCAGCAAAATAATAAAGCCGATCATGGTCAACAGGTCCATGGGCTGAAAAATAAGCAAGTCCAACAGCCGCAGTGACAGCACACCACCCACCGTGGCAAGCGGAAGTACCAGCAAAACCAGCAGGCTGTCACGAAATGAATGAAACAACGCGCTCATCAGCAAATACAGAATGACCAGCGCCAACACGAAGCTGCGGCTCAGGTTAAACAAGGCCTCGTCAAGCTTGTCCGCAGCCCCGCTGTAACGCACGCCGCCATTCTCGGGCAAATGCTGCCGCACAAGCGGCTCGATCTTTTCCTTGAGGAATGCAATGGTCTCTTCAAGCGATACGCCTTCAGGCGGCGTCACCCGCAAGGCGACGGTGCGTCGTCGGTCAAGACGGCGCAACTGGTCCGGTCCTGCCGTGCGCACAACATCTGCCAACTCACCAAACGGTAGTATCCCCGCTACCGGCGTTACCAGCGGGATGGCCGCAAGCTGCTCCGGTGTCTCCCATGTTTCAGCGCGCACGATGATATCGAGACGTTCTTCACCGTCAAAGTAGTCGCCAACATACAGGCCATCACCGAGTGAACGGATCACCTGTGCCAGGGTCTCGCGATTCCAGCCGGCCTCTGCAATCCGGCGCTCATTGGGTACCAGCCGTAACTCGGGTTCTGCCAGTTCAAGCCCTGGCGACGGACTGACATGCACATCCGGCCACGCTACACCGATTGCCGCATACCCGATGCGTGCAGCCTCCAGCAATTTTTCCATATTACGGCCCTGCAGATTCATATCGACTGTCCGGCCACCTCTCGAGCCGCCAAACAGGGAAGACTGCTTTGCAAAGGCGATGGTATCCGGAAAGCCGCGGACCGCCTGGTTGATAACCAGCACCAGATCTTTCGCACGGGCATCATCCTGTGCCCGCGCACCCATGAAAACTCCGCCACGATATGCGACAAAGAAGTAATGTTTGATGGCCGGCTGCTTCTCGCCACTGACATAGGGTGCCAGACGCTCGGCCACTACCTGTCCCATCTCGGTTTTTATATGTTCCAGATTTACGCCCGGCGGCGGGTGGACAAAGGCAAATACCAGGTTGCGATTACCATCCGGCAGATAATCCGCTGTTGGCTTGAAAACCAGCACCAGCAAGACAGGTATGCTGACCAGGCCTGCAATCCAGCGTATGCGGGTAGCCGGTACATCTGTCAGCAAAATAATGCGCCCGGTAAGCTCATCCCACCAGTGCACGTGCGGGTCCGTGCGATTTACATCCTTTAACCACTGGTTAGTCATGGAAGGAAGAATAATCAGCGCAATCAACATCGATGCAATAACAGCGAAGGCTATAGTCAGGGCCAGGTCTGCAAACAGCTGGCCAGCCTCACCCGGTAAAAATACAACCGGTAAAAAGATAGCCACCGTGGTAGCCGTCGATGCCAGCAAGGCGCCACGCACCTGTTGCGCACCCTGGTACGATGCCTGTATGCCGGTTTCATTGCCCTCCCGCAGGCGCACAATATTTTCCAGCACGACGATCGAGGCATCGAGCACCATACCCACGGAAAATGCCAGCCCGGCAAGCGAGATAACATTGATAGTATGTGCAGTGATATCCAGCACAATGAATGCAAACAGCAGGGAAATCGGGATCGAAACCGCCACCAGCAGCGTAGCCCGGAAACGCCGCAGGAACCACCACAGCACAGCGACAGCCAGCGCAATACCCAGCAGCAGATTCCCGCCCAGCATCTGCAATGAACGGTTGATATAAACCGTTTCATCATAAACCTGTTCCATGGACAAACCGGCAGTGGCCAGGGGCCCATCCCGCAACTCTGCAGCAGCCGTTTTCAGTCCGTCCATGACCTGCAACACGTTGACGCCACTTTCCCGGTGGGCATTAACGGCAATCGCCGTACCGCCCTTGATGATGACAAAGCTTTCCGGGTCGGTCATGCGTATTTCTACGTCAGCAATATCACGCAAATGCACCGGCCGGCCATCGCGCCAGTCAAGAATCATCCCACCGAGCTCGGCCACGTCATACGCACCTGTATAACGCAGGGTATAGCGGCGTTTCCCCACATCAATGCTGCCGGCCGATATATCCTTGCTGGCGCCGGCCAGTCGAACGACGTCGGGCAACTCGACACCAAGATTGGCGGCTTCATAGGGGTCAAAGGTGATGCGTACCTCGCGCTCACGCCCCCCGCGAATCTCGGATCTTGATACACCGGTAACCCGCTCAAACCGGGTCTGCACAACGTCTTCAACAAAATCGTGATAAGAAACGATGTCCCGCTCATTTCCAGGCAATGGTTTGATAATGAACCAGGCAATGGCCCGGCTGCGTTCACCAACGGTGCTCAACACCGGCTCGTCAGCATCTTCCGGGTAATTTGAGACCCGGTTCAAACGATTCAACACATCCACGAGCCCGCGTTGCAGGTCACCGCCAATAGCCAGGGTAATGGTAATTCTTGCACGACCACGCTGCGCCACCGAAACCAGCTTGGTCATGCCGGGAAGACCGCGTAAGACTTTCTCCTGCGGTTCAATAATTTCAGATTCGATCTCTTCCGGTGCTGCAGCACGCCAGCTTGTACTGACGCTGATGGTAGGCTGTTCAACTTCAGGGGTTAATTGCACCGGCAGGCGTGACAGGCTGATTGTTCCAAACAGGATAACCATGAAAACGGCGACCAGTGCCGCAATGTAGTTGTCCAGTGCCAGCCGTGTCAGGTTCACTCGTTACTATCCAGGGGCGTCAGGCTGACAGAATCACCTGCTTTTAAGCGTTCACCGCCACGCACAACAACCCGGTCACCGGGACTGATTCCGCCACTCACCGCAATCCAGTCGCCGTCGGCAATGCCGGTAACAACCGTTATGCGCTCCGCCGTATCATCATCAAGGATACGGAACACACTGCTCCCGTCACGACGCAGCACCAGCGCATCCCGCGGAATCACCACCGCAGACTGTGGTTCGGCTGTAGGAATGGCTACTCGTACACCCTGGCCGGCAGACCAGGTACTGTCGTCCAGTGACAGGCGCATTTCATACAAGCGTGACTGTTCGTCACCAACCGGCACGAGTGCGCGCACCTTCCCGGTTGTCACGCGTTCTTTTACCATCAGCTCGAGTTCTGTATCTGCGTGAATGAAGGGTAATGCAGTCAGCGGCACCCATGCGCGCACCTCCAGTGCAGCGATATCCACCAACCGCACAATAGCTGCCCCCGGGTCGGCCCACTCCCCGACCTCGATATACCGGTCTGTCACAACACCTGCAAAGGGTGTCCTGATCCCTGCACGCTGCAGCTTTTCCTGTGCCTGCTCGACACGTGCGCGTGCAGCCGCTATTTCACTACGGGCAACAGACAGATCACGCTGCGCCTGGTCAAGCCTGCTTTGTGCTGCATGACTGTCCCTGGCAAGTTGCGACAGGCGCTTCACCTCTGCCGCATAGAAGGTTACATCGGCCCGCTTGCTCAATACCCCCGCCTCGGCCTCTAGCAGGGTGTCACGAATTAATACATCATTAAGTTGTGCAGCAAGCTCATCTTCAGCCAGGTAACTGCCGATTTCAGAAATCCAGGTAACCCGCCCCTCAACCTGTGCTGCGAGGCGCGTATCGTTACGACTGATAACAGTTCCGGACACCTGGATAACCGGCGTCAACTGTCGCAGTTGCGCCTCAACTACGACTACCGGTGCCGGAGCGGCCATGCTGTGCGTGGCAAGCATTCCTGCCACGACAATCGACAGCGCACCTGGTTGAAACAGAGCGCGGAAAAACTGGAAACCGATAACGTTCAAACCGTTTCTCCAGGGCATAAAGGAAAGCATAACGATAGCAGATTAATTATTGAAAAACCCGGAAACGGGAATGCAACCACAGGGCTGATGCGAATATGCCAGGAGAAGGCTGCACTGACCCCCTGCCAGGTGTGCAGTCCAGTTAATGTCAATCCTTGCGTTCGGACTCCCGCCAGGCAAAGGAGCAATCAAGGTGCGTGCGCACGGTAATCAGACCATCCAGTCCGTCTTCAACCATAATTTCAATAGGCCGGCGTCTGCGCAAACGTTTACAGGGCTGTTTTAACCAGAGCAGACCAACGCTGGCATTACGGGGGAAAGTCGTTCGCAGTGCATCTGCAATACCCAGCAGGTGCTCAACACGCTTCAATACCACCGAGTCATCCGGCAGCGGCGTGTCTTCAAGATACCTTTGCAGCTTGCGGGCCGGCGTACCCTCCGGCAAGGCAAGAATAGTCACCTGATCCAATCCCCTGATGCCCCAATCATCCATTACATTAATGACCATGCGGCCAAGTTTGATACGATCTTCAGATGTTAGCGTTGACATCTTTTTGTTATCCAGTTGCGCCGTTTCTTAAGAGGCGCGGATTCTAGCACGCATCAATACCCGGGGTGCGGTGACACAGGTGTTTGCCACCCCATTCAACCTTTCTATTGATAGGTGTATTGACGGGTGCTTGCCCTGGCCCACAATCCTTTAGAAAGCCCTGATTTGAGAAATGGTCCCGTCATGGCGAGGAAAGCAGTGACTCAGATAGACAACCCCCGTCATTGCGAGGGATGCAATCATGGGGATCCATTATTAATAGTTGCGAGGGCTTGCTCTGATTTAGCACTAC
>DAOVYA010000026.1 GCA_030635865.1 Gammaproteobacteria bacterium
GGATATCCGGAAATCCACCACCTGCCCTCCTGACCTGCACAGCACGCATCCGGCACCAGCAGGCGCTGCAGGCGTGCACAGTCCATATCGATAGCGAACAGGCCTGCTGTGTCAGATTTACCCATCCCCAGCGCGCAATTGCGCCGGGGCAGTCCGTGGTGTTTTATGACAACGACGAGTGCCTGGGCGGTGGCATCATTGAAGCAGCCCTGCCCCATGAAAACCCGGCCGCATGAATATGAATATACATAATCGAACCCTTGCCCTTGCCGGTTTATTCCAGTCAGTCAGACTGGTACAGCAAACGGCGCGTGGCGAACCGCGTGATGAAGAAACAACTGCTGCCAGTATTGGCAGCATCTTTAACACAGACCCTGCAACAGCAGTGGATGTTTATGGCGACATTGAAGCCATACGAACCGGTCTGGAGGTGCTTGTCCAGCAACTTGGCAATGATAATAAAAGAAGGGACATGGAGCTGACACGTTACGTGATTACACTCATGCACCTGGAACGCAAGTTAGGCCGAAAACCGAAGTTGCTGAACATCATTCGTTCCGGGGTTGAAACATGCAAGCAACAGATTGAATCTGACGATGAGCATCAAGCATCTGTAATCGCCACCCTGGCAGATATCTACAAGCAGACCATTAGCACCTTGCAGCCCAGGATCCTTGTGAGTGGCGAGCCCGGGATTCTTACCAACACGGACAGCAAGAATATGGTGCGTGCCTTGCTCCTTGCAGGCATACGCTCTGCTGTCCTGTTACGCCAGTCAGGAGGGACCCGTTTAAAGCTCATTTTTCAGCGCAGGCAGTTATTTGATTGTGCCAGGGAGTTGCTACAGGAGATGGCCTGCTCAGGCCACACCTGATCAATCAGTGTATAATCGCGGCTTTTCGATAGTCACTGGTCCGGCTGCGAAGCCTTGGCCAATAGCGGATTTTCAGGAGTTTGCATGAACAACAGTTTTAACACCCGGGACACGCTTGTCGTCGGGGACACTTCCTATGAAATATTCAGCCTGCGCAAACTCGGCGAACAACACGATATTGCGCACCTGCCCTGGGCACTGAAAATTCTGCTGGAAAATCTGCTGCGCTATGAAGACGGCAAGACCGTCACCCATGATGACATTGAAGCATTGATTAAATGGGACCCGCAGGCCGAACCTGATTGTGAAATTGCCTACCGTCCTGCGCGTGTGCTGATGCAGGACTTTACCGGTGTGCCAGCAATCGTTGATCTCGCTGCCATGCGTGATGCCATGACCCAACTCGGCGGCGACCCGGATTTGATCAACCCGTTACAGCCTGCCGAACTGGTCATTGACCACTCAGTCCAGGTCGACAGATTTGGCTCGAAAAAGGCCATGGATCTGAATAGCGAACTTGCATACAAACGCAACCAGGAGCGTTACAGTTTCCTGAAATGGGGACAGAAGGCCTTCTCCAATTTCAGGGTTGTGCCGCCTGATACCGGTATCGTCCACCAGGTCAATCTTGAGTACCTGGCGAGCGTGGTTTTTGAAATGGAAAAAGACGGTGTAACCCAGGCCTATCCCGATACGCTGGTTGGAACTGACTCACATACCACCATGATTAATGGCCTGGGCGTACTGGGATGGGGTGTTGGCGGGATAGAAGCAGAAGCCGCCATGCTGGGACAGCCTGTATCAATGCTGATACCACAGGTTGTCGGCTTCAAACTCGATGGCCGGTTACCCGAGGGAACTACAGCAACCGATCTTGTGTTAATGGTCGTGGAAATGCTTCGCAAGGAAGGCGTAGTCGGGAAATTCGTGGAATTCTTCGGTGACGGACTGAACGACCTGTCACTGGCTGACCGTGCGACGATTGCCAACATGGCGCCCGAGTATGGTGCAACCTGCGGTTTCTTCCCTGTTGACCAGGAAACCCTGGATTACCTCAAGTTAAGTGGCCGTAGTGATGCCAGTATTGCACTGGTAGCGGCCTACGCGCGTGAACAGGGAATATTCAGGCAGGCCGAATCACCGCAAGCGAGCTATACAAAGACCGTTTCATTCAATCTTGCAGAGGTAGAGCCCAGTCTGGCCGGGCCAAAACGCCCGCAGGATCGTGTCCCCTTGAAAGACATCAAACCACGTTTCCTGCAGGCACTGAAGGAGCTCAAGGCAGAAAGAAATATTGTCAGTAACCCGGTCACAGCAAATATTGATGGAGAGAACGTTGAGCTGGGCGATGGTACCGTGGTAATCGCCGCGATTACCTCCTGCACCAACACCTCCAATCCATCCGTGATGGTGGGTGCCGGACTGGTTGCCAAAAAGGCCGTGGGACTCGGACTGAGCGTCAAGCCCTGGGTGAAAACTTCACTTGCGCCGGGATCACGTGTAGTTACCGGTTATCTGGAGCAGGCGGGTCTTACCGGGCCATTGCAGGCACTGGGTTTTCACACCGTGGGTTATGGTTGTACGACCTGTATTGGTAATTCAGGCCCCTTGCCGGAAGCGGTGTCAAAAGCCATCCATGAAGGCGATTTGTCGGTTTGTTCGGTACTCTCCGGCAATCGTAATTTCGAGGGACGTATACATGCCGAGGTACGCATGAACTACCTGGCCTCACCGCCACTGGTGGTTGCCTATGCACTTGCCGGTCGTATGGACATTGACCTGCAAAAGGACCCGTTGGGCACGGGCACGGATGGCAGTCCGGTTTACCTGAAAGACATATGGCCGGCACAGGATGAAATACGTGCCGTTGTTGGCGCCAGCGTCAATGAGGAGGAGTACCGCAAGACCTACGCGGATGTATTTGCCGGTGAATCACGCTGGAATATACTGGAGTCACCGGAAGACAAGCTGTACGAATGGCAGGAGGATTCTACCTATATCCGCAAACCACCCTACTTCGAAGGCATGACCAGCCAGCCGGACGAGATCGGTGATATAAAAAATGCACGTGTACTGGCACTGCTGGGCGACTCGGTCACTACTGACCATATTTCGCCGGCTGGTGCCATCAAGGCCGACAGCCCTGCCGGCGAATACCTGAAGTCCCTGGGTGTTAAACCGGCAGATTTCGATTCGCTGGGGTCACGCAGTGGCAACCACGAGGTAAGGATCCGCGGCACCTTTGCAAATATCCGCCTGCGCAATCAACTGGCGCCTGGAACCGAAGGGGGTATCACGGAGCATCAACCCGGCGGCGAACAAATGAGTATATGTGATACCGCACAAAGATATGCCGCAGAAAATGTTCCACTGATAATCCTGGCCGGCAAGGAATACGGTTCCGGCTCATCTCGTGACTGGGCCGCCAAGGGGCCCAGACTACTGGGCGTCCAGGTGGTTATTGCAGAAAGCTATGAACGTATTCACCGTTCCAACCTCATCGGTATGGGTATACTGCCTTTGCAATTCAAGCCGGGTGAAACACCGAGAAGCCTCGGCCTGACCGGGAAGGAATCCTTTGATGTTGCCGGTCTGGCGGATGGGCTGGTTGACATGACCCGGGTAACGGCGACGGCAGCAGACGGTACACAGACTACATTCGAGGCCAGGGTACGGATCGATACACCACAGGAGTATGAGTACTACTGCAATGGCGGCATTCTGCATTATGTTCTCCGCCAGCTGGCTGCCTGAACCCAACACACAGATCGAGGCCTGTTATGGAATTTTCATCACTCACTGCCCTGTCACCTATTGATGGTCGTTATGCCTCCAAAACGGAATCATTACGACCGATATTCAGTGAGTATGGCCTGATACGACACCGGATTATGGTTGAGATCCGCTGGCTGCAGGCGCTCGCTGCACATGAAGAAATCAGGGAAGTGCCAGCGCTCAGCGCACATGCCGAGCGCGTGTTAAACGACATTATTGACAAGTTCAGCGAACAGGATGCACAACGCGTTAAAAATATCGAGCGTACAACCAATCATGATGTAAAGGCGGTTGAATACTTTTTAAAGGAAAAGATCACTGGTAATACCGAACTGGAAGCGATTAGTGAATTCATTCACTTCGCCTGTACTTCGGAAGATATCAACAATCTTGCCTATGCGCTGATGCTGCGCGAAGCACGCAACCAGTCACTGCTACCCTTGCAGGATGAAGTAATCAGGATTATCAGTGAACTCGCCCGGCAAAATGCTGACACACCAATGCTGGCGCGCACCCATGGACAAACTGCATCACCCACGACGATCGGCAAGGAAATGGCCAACGTGGCCGCCCGGCTCAGACGCCAACGTGAGCAGTTTTCCGCCATCCCCGTGCTGGGGAAAATCAACGGGGCCGTAGGCAATTACAACGCCCACATGGTGGCCTATCCGGACATCGACTGGCCAGCACTGTCCAGCCAGTTCATCAGTGACCTTGGCCTTGAGATAAATCCGTTTACCACGCAGATTGAGCCACATGACTACATGGCAGAACTGTTTGATGCCCTGTCACGATTTAACACGGTGCTGATTGATTTTAACCGCGATGTGTGGGGTTATATTTCGCTTGGATACTTCAGGCAAAAGACCGTGGCAGGAGAAGTCGGCTCTTCAACCATGCCGCACAAGGTAAACCCGATAGATTTCGAAAATGCGGAAGGCAACCTTGGGATTGCAAACGCCCTGTTCTCGCATTTTGGCGCCAAGCTGCCGATTTCACGCTGGCAGCGTGACCTCAGCGACTCGACAGTCCTGCGTAATATCGGTGTCGCGGTCGCACACAGTGTCATTGCCTATGAATCCTGCCTGAAAGGTATTGGCAAGCTACAGGTAAACGAACAACGCACGATGAAAGATCTGGACAATAGTTGGGAGGTCCTTGCCGAGGCACTACAAACGGTGATGCGTCGCCACGGTGTCGAGAAGCCGTATGAGAAACTCAAGGACCTGACAAGAGACCAGCAGGTAACCCAGGCAACCCTGCAGACCTTTATACAGACACTGGAACTACCTGACGATGTAAAAGAGGAACTTGCCAGTCTCACGCCGGCAACATACACCGGTAACGCGAAAGAACAGGCCAGCTCTATTTAGTGATGACTAGTCTATTCATCATTGCGACTCCATTCCTCCGTCATTGTGACTCCATCCCTCGTCATTGCGAGCGAAGCGCGGCAATCTCATGAAGCTGGCAGCGGACATGACGAGATTGCCACGTCACTTCGTTCCTCGCAATGACGGGGGTTGTTTGCTCACGCACCACAGTAACAGGGATTGCCGAAATGCACCCGCAACGACAAGAATATTCAAATAAATCAGAGCTTCCATAGCCTATAGTTACAGGACCGTCACCTATATCAACGACATAGCTCTCTCATTTCTTCGAAATACCTTTTAACAAGCAGCGATTTGGCGGCGCCCGGTTTTCTTTTTGCACGGTCATAGCGATTAGTTGCAGTACTGCACCTGGATTTTCCCGCTGCATGTTTACCCACAGAGCGTCGCCTTGCCTGCATGATTTCTTTTTCACGGCGCCTGGACATTCCCAGTAACTGGCGCTCTGTTTTACGCAAACCGCCAGTGTTGCCCGGGTTACCCTTGCCGGAAGACGACGTGATATCTGTTGTTTCTGATTCCCGGCCATTTGGCGCACGATCGCTAAAATGAACCTGACCGTCATCATCAAACCACTTATGCATCATTTCAGCACAGGTTTTGCCCGGGTCAGCCAGCACAATAAGCGCAACTGCAGGAATCAGCATACAAGTTCTCATCATTGCCTGTTTGCCCTGGATAATGATTCATTCGGTAATGACATGCTGTAATGTACCGAAAATCCGGTTACAGGCTATACAGGGAAAAACTGACAATGCCGTAAGCCTCGCACGAGACTCACAGTGAGCGGGGATTACAGCTGTGTGGGGGATGCAGCAAGCAATGCCGCAGAAATCAACGCTTGCTGAACACCAGCCTGGTTGTCGGGTGCAGTTTAATGTTTTCCATCGGGATCCATTCCGAGGCAATACTGTTCAGACGCCGATCCGGTCGAATCCTGCGGTTGCATGTATAGCCACCCGCCTTATCCGGATGAGCAACGCGCCGGTCTGCTATTTTTCTTCGATTATCCATTTTTTCTGCCTTGTACGCATAGTACTTCAGAACCATGACAATAATTGAAGATTTAACCAATAAATTCAATTGTACAAAGGTCTTACACAAATTTAAGTGTCGTCAGTCTGGCCCTGAAAAATTGAATCTTTCGTGCAGCACAGGGGCTAAACAACAAAAAGCGGCGGCAGTTGCCTGCCGCCCCGTTCAGACCCTTTTTTATAACTGAAATTATGGAAATGCGGGAATAACCGGCTCGGTACCCTCGATTTCCGCTTCCGGATGGTGTTTCCTGACTAGTTCAGATATCTCGTCAACTCTTGGCTTGGGGATATCCACCATCATCAGCAGGCTGCCCCCGTCAATCGCTTTTTCGAATTCCTTCAAACGCGAACTGGGCACAGAGATGCCTATCATGCCTGAGAGCCAGGCACCAACCCCGGCACCGGCCAAACCAATACCCAGAATTGCACCACCGCCCAGCGCCAGTCCGACGCCGGGAATAGCAATAGCCACAATGCCCGCCAGAATGCCGGTGGCACCACCAATCGCAATACCCCGCTCGACCGCCGGGATAAAGTCACTTTCCTGTAGCAGATTTGCTTCCGGCAGGTTGGCTTCCAGCAGGGCATGATGATCTGCTGCGGCAATATGAATATGGCGCTGCTCGATTCTGGCCAACAACAACTCATCAACAATGGTTTTTGCACTGTCTATATTGGGAATCAGAAAATAGAGCCTTCGCATAACTACCCCCTTGTCCGTAGCGGACGAAAGTTACATAACGGTCCGGAAAATCAGAAACCATCCATACTATTGAATATAGGACACATTTCCGTTGTGCGCCAGTATTTATGCCTGTTTAGCCCGCATCTTGCCGCTGGATTCCAGCCAGGCGCGGTAGTCATCCGGTGTATCCAGGTCACGGTGTGGCGCCAGGCATTGCCATTGAACCCGCCGGTTATTCAACCGGTTTTTGGTCAATTCCAGTACCGTTGAAGTACTCCAGGGTACATCGTCAAATACAAACGGGTATAGGCCGCGCATGCCGATCAGGTAATACCCACCATCTTCAGCCGGCCCCAGTACAACTTCTGTGCCCTGACCAAGCAGGGTAAATGCCTCATCCAGGTCTTCAACAGACAGTGCCGGACAATCTGCACCGATCAGAACCAGCGGCTGACTGTACCTGCTTGAGAATTCAAGCGCATGCGACATTCGACGGCCAAGATCACCCTGGGATTGTTCGTGTAGCTCAACATCATATCGCTGCCTGCATTGCTGGAAAAAAGGATGCTCCATGGTGGGGCTACACCATAAATGTACCGGACATAAATCGGAATTTACCGCTGTCTCAAGCGAGGAGCACAGCAAGTCCTCATAGAGTTCGGCCGCACCAGCTGCACCGATTACAGGTATCAGCCTGGTTTTAACCAGCCCCGGGTCGGGTGCCTTGCTCAACACCAACAACCTGGCATCAGGATATTTCATGCGTTGTTAACAGCGTAGTATTTTGCCAGCCGCACCGGGTCAACACCTGCAAAGTAAGCAAGCCGCAAGCTCCACATCCTCAGGATGGTCCTCACAATACCGTGTGTTTCCCAGCGACGCGGTGATGAGGCCAGTTTTCGCTTAATTACAGCCGGGCAACCAGATTGCCTGAGAAAACGACACAGTGCGATATCTTCCATCAAGGGGATTGCCGGGATTCCGCCAACCTTCTCATACAATGTACGTGTCATGAAAATTCCCTGGTCACCGGTTGCTATCCCGGTGACCCGGGCACGGAAGTTCATGAGCAAGGCGACCACTTTCAACAGAAACCGGTCACCTGAAAACAGGATATCAAAACGGCCCCACTGGGTACTGCGCCGCACAAGCACTTCCAGAATAAGCAAATCGGCACTCTCTACAGGAAGCGTATCGGCGTGCAGAAACCAGATGACAGAGCCATTGGCCACGACTGCACCGGCGCGCATTTGGTTCGCGCGCCCCCGGGGTGCCCGAATAACCTGGTCTGCCAGCGGGTGACTGATAGTCATCGTCTCATCATCACTACCACCATCCACCACGACAACCTCGTGGCCACGCCGACGCATTGCCTGTAACCTGTCGAGTGTTCGGGCGATACATCCCGCCTCATTCAGGGCAGGAATAATGACACTGATCCTGAAAGAATTAACAGCAGCCACCGCCTTGAGACTGCTGTGTTTCTCCCACCTGTAGTGTGCTGTCACAACAATCAGCCTGTTCTGCCTCGGCAGAGAGACTGATAAACCCCCCCTTGTATGCATGGCAGGTGAGCAGTTCATGTATTTGCCTGTTAACCGGCACCCGCTGGCCACGTTGATAACAATTACCCGCATCGTCGGTAACTTCTGCAAATGGCCCCCTGTATATGACGTAAGATTCACTGCATTGATCAGACAGACACACCGGTTTTGCTGCTGTCAGGGTTGCTGAACGAAATTCAATCCCCTCTACTACCTGCCATGGCCTGACATCCCACTTGTCGTAACATGATGCATGGAACCCGGCATCAGCAAATATCTGCAGGAATTCTGATTCGCCAAAGGCACCTGAAATGCAACCGCTCCATAAGTCCGGATTATTCTTCATCGACTGCGGTACTGGTTGATCGCTGATGATATCGGATATGGCAATACGGCCACCTGGCTTCAGGATCCTGAATATTTCACTAACCAGCTGTTGTTTGTCTTCATCAGCCACCAGGTTAAGAACACAGTTCGAGATTACCAGGTCAACGGAATTATCCTCTATCAGCGGTCGTTCTTTTCGTTGACGTGTTTCCCATTCCCTGAGGGCAGTAAAGTCCTTGTGTCCGGTGACCGGGTTTGCGGCAAGGTATTCTTCCAGGGCCCCCAGATCCAGCGCAAGATCCTGAATATAACCCTTCACAAAACGAACGCGATCATCACATAGCCTTGCTGCCATTTCCTGCTGATGCTTGCGGGCGAGAGCCAGCATGTCATCATTCATGTCGACACCGATCACCTGTCCGCCCTTGCCAACCAGTTGTGCGGCCATGTAGCAAATCTTGCCGCCCCCCGAGCCGAGATCAAGCACAACATCACCCTTCTGCACATACCGGGATGGATCACCGCAACCATAATCCTTTTCAATAATTTCATCCGGCAGCATGGCCAGCAGACCCGAGTCGTAATCCACCGGGCAACACAGGGATTCCTGTCGTTCACTGGCGCCTTGTGAATATCTTTCACGGACACTGCTTTCAACATTCATGGCCATACCACTTCTCCTGATATATTTTTTTCATCATACTCCGAGCTCACCACCGCAGCTTGAACCCTGGCCTGCTGTACAGCCATAACAATGGTCTGCAACCCTGATCGGGTTGCCGGTCAAGTCATCTGCCTGCAACTCTGAAATATGTAACCGGGTTTTTCCTTCAAGCTGTGTTGGCAGGTCCAGCATCTGGTTAAAATCACAATCGTACACGTACCCCTGCCAGTCGATGCTGATCAGCGACTGACACATTACAGCTGGCAGATTTTCATCCTGGTGGGCTGCACGCAACAATGCCATGTAGGCGTCGAACTTACCCTGGCTCACAAGCGTGCTGCCAAACCGCTTGATTGGCATATTGGTAAGTGTTAGCAGTTGATTAAAACAAATACCGTATATTTCTTCCAAGTGGGTTTTGTAGTCCCGTTCCAGCGCCTGTTGATGCGGTGGCAATACCGCACCCTGTGGATTGAACACCAGGTCGAGTTCAAGCCCCGAACCAGCCTGCCCGTAACCCAGTTTATTCAGCAGGCGCAGTGCTTCCAGGCTGGCTTCGAAGGTGCCTTCACCTCGTTGTTTGTCAACATTATCTTTCAGATAACAAGGCATTGAGGCAACAATCCTGACCCTGTTCCCGGCAAGAAACCCCGCAGTACCCTGCTGCCCCGGTTCAAGCAGGACAGTCAGATTACAACGGTCGATTATATTCATCCCGCGGGCTCTCGCGGCGCTGACAAGCGTCCTGAACAGTGGATTGATTTCCGGAGCACCACCGGTCATATCAAGCGTGGTAACGGTTGACTCATCCATGAAGCGGATAACTGCCTCAAGCGTTTCCCTGTTCATCATTTCCGTGCGGTTGGGTCCTGCATTTACATGACAATGCAAACAGGACTGGTTGCACTTGTAGCCCAGGTTTACCTGCAGGGTTTCCAGGCGACTGCGCCTGATATCAGGGAAATCACTTTCAGTCAACAATGGCAGGGTTGCATGCATATTCCTGTTACCCGGTATCTCTCATGGCAGGATCCTGTTCAGCAACCAGACCAGGAAACGTACTTTTTTCGCCTTCAGCAAATGTGAATAGCTGCTGTTAATTGTGCGTCGATGAATCTGGGCATACGTTGGATAGGCATGCACGAGATCCGTAATGTCTTTTACTTTTGCATTCACTTTCATAGCCAGCGCAAGCTCGTGAATCAATTCACCGGCATGCGGCCCAAGCAGGCTGGCCCCCAGCACGCGGCCTTTGCATATCAGTATCTTCAGAAATCCTGAATGTTCATCATCGGTAATAGCACGGTCCACATCAGGCATACTGAACCGGGCCACATGATACTTGATACCCTGCTCGTCTGCTTCTGTCTCTGTCAGGCCTACAGCGGCTATTTCCGGGTCAGTATAGACAACCCGGGGTACAACCCGGTAGTCGGTCTTTTTCGGAACCCGGAAAGCGATATTGGCCAGGGCAATACCCGCATGGTATTCGGCCATGTGGGTAAACTGGTAAGGCCCGCAGACATCGCCAACAGCGAATATGTGTTTTCGTGATGTGCGCAACCGGCGATCAACCGTAATACCCTTCTTGCCGAACTCGACACCGGCATTTTCCAGACCGATACCATGGACAGATGGACGACGACCCGCAGCAACCAGTATCAGGTCGCATTCCACCGTGGTACCGTCTGCCAGCTGCAGCTGTCGGCTGTTGTTTTCACGACGAACGCCAGAGATCCCGGCACCGGTTATGATCTTGATATTTTCCTTTTCCAGTACTTCCTGCAGGGCAGATGATATCTCTTCATCACCCTGGGCAAGTAATCGATCTGCCATCTCGATAATAGTTACATTGCTGCCGAATCGTGCAAATGCCTGTGCCAGTTCCACACCAATGGGACCACCACCGATTATTGTCAGGTGTTGTGGCAGCACCCGCCGTGAAAAAATGGTCTCATTGGTTTCATAGCCCGCGTCCTCGAGCCCGGGAATCGGTGGAATGGCGGGTATTGA
>DAOVYA010000163.1 GCA_030635865.1 Gammaproteobacteria bacterium
CGCTATCCCCCGTATTTTATCTATCAAGAGACTACCGACATAAGGCAGACAGCATAGCCCGGGGATAATACTTGCAACCCCAAATAGGGTCAAATGCCCAGGCTCAAGCAGCGTGCCTCGCAGTTCCCGTAGAAGGACGGCAAGGGTAAATCATTATTTTCCGGGGAACAAAGACCAGGGGATCCACTGATAAATTCATGGACGCCGTCTCCGGGCCCAAAACCACCCGCTGAGGTGTTGCAAATCCTGGCAATTGTCCGGCTAATATCAGCAATTTGCGCCTTGCATTGACTGACTCTGAATCCCATGTTCACTCACCCGGAACTAATTTACAGGTTCCCAGGTTGTGTCCGATCACCGCCACATGCGAAAATCCCGTTCCATTTCCAGTGCAGAGACCGCGTTAAGCCAATGACCGCAAAACTGATTGATGGAAAGACAATAGCCGCCAGAGTCAGGCAATCCGTGAAACAGCGGATTGATGCACGCCTGGCAAACAAACAACGGCTTCCGGGGCTTGCTGTCATACTGGTTGGCCATGATCCGGGTTCTGAAATATATGTGCGCAACAAACGCAAGGCCTGTGATGAAGCCGGCGTAATCTCGCGTTCCTTCGATCTCCCCACCGATACAACGGAACAGGAGCTTCTCGTCCTGGTTGACGAGTTGAACAGGGATGATTCGATTGACGGCATACTGGTCCAGTTTCCTCTCCCTGATCATATCGATGCCGACAAGGTCACGGAATATATCCGGCCTGGCAAGGATGTAGACGGGTTCCATCCCTACAATCTCGGCCGGCTTGCCCTGCGACGTCCGTTACTGCGCGCCTGTACACCGCGGGGTGTCATCACATTGCTGGAACATACCGGTGAGACTTTTTACGGTCGCGAGGCTGTCGTGGTCGGCGCATCCAGTAATGTCGGCCGGCCCATGAGCCTGGAGCTCTTACTGGCTGGTTGTACGGTCACCACCTGTCATCGCTTCACCGAAAACCTCGACCAGCATGTTGCCCGGGCCGACATACTGGTCGTGGCTGTTGGCAAGCCCGGCATAGTATCCGGTGAGTGGGTAAAACCCGGTGCAACCGTAATCGATGTTGGCATTAACCGCCGTGAGGATGGCAGCCTGGTGGGTGATATAGAGTTTGACAGCGCCTATGAACGGGCCGGATGGATAACCCCGGTCCCTGGCGGTGTCGGCCCGATGACCGTAGCCACTCTGCTTGAAAATACCCTGTATGCGGCCGAGCAGCTGCATGACTGAGTCAAACAGCCTGGTTTAACCAGGCGCTGTTTTTTAAAGCTTCCGGGGAAGGGGCTACTTGCGCCGCCATGTAGTGCCGGCCGGACCATCTTCTATTACAACCCCGGCGGCATCCAGTTGGTCGCGAATTCTGTCAGCCTCCACCCAGTTCCTTGCTTCGCGTGCAGCTATTCGCCGTGCGAGCAAATCCTCGACCCCGGTTTCTGTCATTGCAGGTGTTTCAGGGTCCAGCACAGATACAGATTCCCGAAAATAACTTTCCGGCTCTGTTTGTAATAAACCCAGAATCTTGCCGAGGGCACATAAACAACCGGCCAGCGAGGCCGATTTTTCGGGGTCGGAATCCCTGTGTTTATTGATCTCCCGCGCAATTTCAAATAATACAGCAATGGCCTCCGGTGTATTGAAGTCATCATCCATGGCCTTGTGAAAGGCACGGGTGTAGGCATCACAGTCCGGTCCATCCTGACCCCTGACCGGCTTTATCCCCCTGAGCGTCGTGTACAACCTTGCCAGCGCCGCCTTGCTGTTATCTAGATTTTCATGTGAATAATTCAATGGGCTGCGATAGTGGCTTGCCAGAATAAAGTAGCGCACCTCCTCGGCACGATAGCGCTTCAGGATCTCGCGAACGGTAAAAAAATTACCCAGGGACTTGGACATCTTCTCATCATCTACCCTGACAAAACCATTATGCATCCAGTAGTTTACAAAAGTCTTTCCGGTAGCCGCCTCTGATTGCGCGATCTCGTTTTCATGATGCGGGAATTTCAGATCCATGCCGCCGCCGTGAATATCAAAGTGTGCACCAAGACATCCTGTAGACATGGCTGAGCATTCAATGTGCCATCCCGGGCGCCCGTTACCCCAGGGCGAAGGCCAGCTGGGTTCTTCCGGTTTGACGCTCTTCCAGAGCACAAAATCAAGCGGGTCTTTTTTGGACTCATCGACAGCGACGCGTGCGCCTGCCTGCAAGTCTTCAATTTTCTTTCCAGAGAGCTGCCCGTAACCATCAAACGTACTTACCGAGTAGTACACGTCGCCATTCTCGCCCTGGTAGGCATGGCCTTTATCCATCAGCGTTTTGATCATGGCAATAATGTCATCCATTGAAGCAGTAGCCATTGGCTCCTGGTCTGGCGGTATCACGCCCAGGGCAGCAGCATCCTCGTTCATGATTTCAATGAAGCGCGAGGTCAATTCGTGGATGGTTTCACCATTCTCACTCGCCCGCCGGATGATCTTGTCATCCACGTCGGTGATATTGCGTACATAGGTAACTTCAAAACCAAGCGCCCTGAGATAACGGACAACCACGTCAAACACGACCATGACGCGGGCATGACCGAGGTGACAGTAGTCATAAACGGTCATTCCACAGACATACATACGAACCTTGCCCGGCTCAATCGGAACAAAAACATCCTTGCGGTCGGTAAGCGTGTTATAAATTTCCAGCATCTCTGTGTTTCACTCTATTCTCACATTGCCAGTAAGGTTGCCGGCTGTTCCTGGCCTGAAAACAGTCCGGACCCATAGCGCGGTCATGGTAACGGAAAGCCGTTCATGCTACAAAAGAGCATCACCGCCCTCCCGGGCTTGTAAAGACAGCCAGAACCAATATCATTAAGGATTCGCAGATAAATAATGGAGTATTTCATGAAACAGTTGCTTGGCATTTTTCTGGTTATGGCTGTTGGCATGCTGCCAGCCACCGCAATTTCAGCTGAAGACAATTCACATCAAAAAGGAGCAGGCATGGTTACAGTCATCGTGGAAACCACCAAGGGCAACATTACACTGGAGCTGGATGGCGAAAAAGCACCGGAGACAGTTGCCAATTTTGTCAAATATGCCAAGTCCGGCCACTATGACAACACCATTTTTCACCGTGTTATCCCGGGCTTCATGATCCAGGGCGGTGGATTTGATGTGGATATGAAGCAAAAAAGTACAAATCCGCCAATCAGGATTGAAGCCGACAATGGACTGAAAAACCTCAACGGCACTGTCGCAATGGCGCGAACCAATGATCCGAATTCAGCGACTTCGCAATTCTTCGTTAACGTAAAAGACAACAGTTTTCTCGATCACACCTCACCGACACCACAAGGTTGGGGTTATACCGTATTCGGAAAAGTCACCGATGGAATGGAAACGGTGTCCATTATCGAACAGGTCAAAACGACTACCAGCCAGGGACACCAGAATGTCCCGGTGGAAGAAGTCATTATCAGGAAAGTGACCATCATCGAATAATTACACGAAAACAGCACGCGTATGCCATGCACCCTGTTCATCTCGGACCTGCATCTGGATGCCGGGCGCCCGCTCATCACGCAATTGTTCCTGGACTTTCTTGAAACCCGCGCAAGCGGGTCGGATGCACTTTATATCCTCGGTGACCTGTTCGAGGCCTGGATCGGGGACGACGATCAATCCGCGATGAATCAATCCGTATGCCGGGGGCTGAATCAATGTGCAGCCTCCGGCACACCTGTTTTCGTCATGCATGGAAACCGGGATTTTCTGCTCGGTGAGCAATTTGCCGAACAAAGCAACTGTGCCCTGCTACAGGACCCTGCCCTGATCGATCTCTACGGTACGCCCACCCTGCTGATGCATGGCGACCTGTTATGCACCGACGACAAGGAATACCGGGCATTCCGCGAGATGGTACGCGACCGACAATGGCAGGCCGGGTTTCTGAAAAAACCACTGGAAGAACGCCGCAAGATGGCTGTTGAAATGCGTGCGGCCAGTCGGGAGAAAACCAGCGGCAAAGCGGAGTCCATCATGGACGTCAATCCGGAGGCCGTCATTCACGTAATGACCGAAAACCGGGTGCCAAGGCTGATCCACGGTCATACCCACCGGCCGGATGTGCACGAGCTGCTTATTGCAGACGAGCGGGCGCAACGCATCGTCCTGGGTGACTGGTATGAACAGGGCAGTGTCCTGGAATGCAGCCCTGACGGCTGCGAGCTGCAAAATATCGCTATTGAGTGATTAGCCAGCCTTTATTCAAAAAAGAAAAACTCTCGCAGAGGCGCAAAGCAAAGAATTTGCTCTTGAAGCCTCTGTGTATTCTGTGAACTCAGTGCCTGTCTATATATAACTAAAAATAGCATATTAGCTTTTCTTTGCGCCTCTGCGAGAGATCTTTTTATTTAGAATCACCTAGGGAATCTCTGATTAATTAACGACACTCCGTCATTGCGAGCGAAGCGCGGCAATCTCATACTATGGAATCAATCACATGGAGATTGCCACGTCACTTCGTTCCTCGCGATGACGTGCAAACCAGAGATTCCTTAATCTTTTTCTCTGTGTACTCTGTGCCCTCTGTGGCTTTGGTCTTGATCTTCTTTGCGCCTTTGCGAGAAATCTTTTTTATTTAGAATCACCTAGTTGATCTGGTATTGCTCGTAACCATCCGGCAGTACAAACAGGCTGCGTGAAACCTTTTGATTTTCACGGTAATCGACAAGAGCGCGCAGATACCCGACAGCATCCCATTCCC
>DAOVYA010000014.1 GCA_030635865.1 Gammaproteobacteria bacterium
GGCAGGCATAGACTTGCTCGCAAGGACACCCGTGAGGGGCATGGGCAAGGACGCCTGACTTGATTAACTGCTGGAATTGATGCCTGCCCTGCTGTGCGTGTTCTCCCCCGGGATTTCCCCGGGGCGCCATGGAGAGGCTTATGTGTAAAAACAGGAAATTATTTTCGTACCCGTTTCGGGGAGTATTCATGGCGGCAGCCCTGGCGACAGGGGCAGTATGTCATGCAAGCCTGGTTATCTCGGAAGTTTTCTATGACGCGACAGGTGCAGACAACGGCCTTGCATTTGTCGAGTTGTTCGGGGCGCCGGGAACAATTCTCGACGGCATGTTGCTTGAGGGCATCAATGGTAGTGATGGTGCAGCTTACCGGGTTATCGCGTTGACCGGAGAGATACCGGCCGACGGGGTTTTTGTTATCGCAGATGACACGGGTGATGGAACAAGCCTTGTAGCTAACATCGACCTGGTTGCCGAGGTGGATTTCCAGAACGGGCCGGATTCAATCGTATTGCGAAATGCTGCCGGTGTGCTGGATGCCCTTGGGTATGGGAATTTCGCTTCGGCCGTGTTTGCCGGGGAAGGTAATGCGGCTGTCGATGTACCTGCGGGCAGTAGCCTGGCGCGGCTTGATCCGCTGCTGGATAGCAATGACAACCTGGCGGATTTCACGGAACTGGATACACCTACGCCGGGGGCCCTGGAGGTGACCATGGTGCCTGTGCCGCCCGCCCTTGTCCTGTTCATGTCTGGTTTTGCAGGCTTGATGGGTGTTTGCCGGCGGCTGCGCAGTGCCCGCAGGTAATATTGTTTGACGGGCACAGGAGCAGGCCCGATCATGATGTTCAATGAAGTCAAACAAGGCGAGTAACCGGTTACGTATCATTGCCGGAACATGGCGAGGTCGTAAATTGGCATTTCCCCCGGTACCGGGTCTGCGACCGACGCCCGACCGTGTGCGTGAAACCCTGTTTAACTGGCTTGATCCGGTCATCAGGGGGCAACGTTGCCTGGATCTTTTTGCCGGTAGCGGGGCGTTGGGAATCGAGGCCGCATCACGTGGCGCTGCCGAAGTGGTGTTGGTGGAGGACGATCCGTGTGTTGTCGAAACCTTGCGCGAACAACTGCAGCTTCTGAATGCATCACAGGTACAGGTCGTACAGGCAGACGTCGGTTTATATCTTTCTGCTACATCCAGGGCTTTTGATATTGTTTTTCTTGATCCCCCGTTTGCCGGGGGTCGCTTGCCGGAGTGCATTCAACAGCTGGAGACAGGTGGCTGGTTGGCGGCGGAGGCCTGGGTGTACCTTGAAGCGGAACATGGACTGGCACTTGACTTGCCCGGGAACTGGACGCTGCATCGCAGCAAACAGGCCGGCCAGGTGGATTACCACCTGGCAAGACGTGTAGGAAAGAACTAGGGAACCTCTAATTTATTCGTCATTGCGAGGAACGCAGTGACGCGGCAATCTCGTCAAGTCCGCTGCCAGCTTCATGAGATTGCCGCGCTTCGCTCGCAATGACGGGGACCTTCAGTACATCCGCTATACGTACTGTACGAAAACGCCTGAATACGCCATAATTACCCCATGGATACAATCGTTTACCCTGGTACTTTTGATCCGATTACCAACGGTCATACTGACCTGGTGGAGCGTGCATCACGCTTGATTGACCGGGTAATCGTTGCAGTCGCTGTGAACACCAGCAAACAGGATGCCTTTCCGATTGAAAAGCGTGTCTCGCTGGCGCGGGATGTGCTGGCACATATCGACAACGTAGAGGTTTGCAGTTTTGATAACCTGCTGGTTGATTTTATGCGGCAGAAAAAGGCGGATGTGATCCTGCGCGGCTTGCGCGCTGTCTCTGATTTTGAATACGAATTCCAGCTGGCAAGTATGAACCGGCATCTTGCGCCGGAGATCGAAACATTGTTCCTGACGCCTGCTGAACAGTATGCCTATATTTCTTCCAGCCTGGTGCGTGAGATTGCAGCACTCGGCGGCGATGTTACACCCTTTGTCCACACGAAAGTTGTGGCTGCATTACGCGGGCATATGAATTAAGGTTTTTAATTGCTGAAGCTACCTACCCGCCGGTTCTGACAGGAATTTAGACGCATGGCCCTGATGATTACAGATGAATGCATCAACTGTGATGTGTGTGAACCGGAATGTCCGAATGATGCAATCTACCAGGGGGATGAGATCTACGAGATCAATCCTGCCCTGTGCACGGAATGCATCGGTCATTATGATGTCTCGCAGTGCGTGGAGGTTTGCCCTGTGGAATGCATCCTCGTTAATCCCGAGTACGAGGAGAACGAGGAACAGTTAATGTTCAAATACGAGCAACTCACCAGAAAAGCTGCCGGGTGACGGTTTCCCGCGTAAAAATATATTCAAGGCTCCGCGCAGGGGCCTTTTTGCTGCTTGCGCTTTTTTTTATTGGCGCGAGCGCGTTTGCCGACCGTCCGCCAGTCGCGGCAATTGCCAGTGCGCACCCCCTGGCAACACAGGCCGGTATGGAAATCCTGGGCGCAGGCGGTAATGCATTTGATGCGGCAGTTGCAGTCAGTGCAGTGCTGGCCGTGGTTGAGCCCTACAGTTCAGGTGTTGGGGGCGGTGGCTTCTGGTTGTTGCACCGTGAGCGCGACGGTCATGATGTGATGGTGGACGGTCGTGAAAAGGCCCCGCTGGCCGCCAGTCGTACCATGTACCTCGATTCCAGCGGTGATGTCGTGCCGGACCTGTCGATTGACGGTGCACTGGCGGTCGGTATTCCGGGCGAGCCGGCCGCGTTGACGCACATTGCAGACCGCTACGGACGTCTGCCACTGAAACGTACGCTGGCGTCGGCAATTCGCCTGGCGCGTGATGGTTTTCCTGTAGATAGCCACTACCGGCGCATGGCACAGTTCCGGCTTGCTGCCTTGCAGGCTGACCAGGAGGCCGCCGGGATATTCCTGTCGGACGATGAAGTGCCTGCTGTCGGTGAACGTATTGTGCAGCCGGACCTGGCAGCCACGCTGGAGTCCATGGCCCGTTACGGCCGGGCCGGGTTCTACAAGGGACCGGTAGCCCGGCGCCTGGTGGCGGGGGTGCGTGCAGCCGGCGGTATCTGGACACGTGAGGACCTTGATGAGTATCGAGTGGTTGAGCGTGAGCCGGTCCGTTTTGAATACGGGGGAATGCGGGTTACATCGGTTGCACCGCCATCTTCGGGTGGTATCGCACTGGCAACAATATTGAACATTCTTTCGGGCTTTGCGCTCGATGAGCTTGATGAGGCGGCCCGCACCCATGTAATTGTCGAGGCCATGCGCCGGGCTTATCGTGATCGTGCTGAATTCCTGGGAGACGCGGACTTTGTAGCGGTACCGGTTGAACGCTTGACAAGCACCGGATATGCGCAACGTCTGCGCCAGTCAATCCGGCTGGAGCAGGCGACTGCCAGCGCAAGTCTGAAGGGTCAGGCAGGCCGGCAAGGCGGACGCGATACGACCCACTTTTCTATCCTCGATGGCGAGGGTAACCGGGTTGCCGCGACCTTGAGTATTAACTATCCATTCGGTGCCTGTGTTGTGCCGCCCGGTACCGGTGTTTTGCTCAATGATGAAATGGATGATTTTTCAGCAAAGCCCGGCGTACCCAATGTATACGGACTGGTTGGTGCAGAGGCCAATGCCATCGCGGCCGGCAAGCGGCCTTTATCGAGCATGTCGCCAACCTTTGTTGAAAGCGCGGACGGCATCGCGATACTGGGCACACCCGGTGGCAGCCGCATTATTACCATGATCCTGCTCGGTATCCTGGATCTTGCAGACGGCATGCGGCCTGCTTCCTGGGTAGGGCTGCCGCGTTTCCACCACCAGTACCTGCCCGATGTCGTGCAATATGAACCGGACGCTTTTGATCCGCAGGTAATCAGTTCACTTGAAAAACGTGGACACCGACTGCAACCGCTGGACTCGACCTACGGCAACATGCAGGCGATTTACTGGGACCGCAAGACAGGCCGGGTGTATGCAGCCAGTGATCCGCGTGGTGTGGGTGAGGCCCGGGTGGGGGTGTCTGGTTCGTCATTGCGAGGAACGCAGTGACGCGGCAATCTCTTGCAGAATGACTTCCCTGCCAGATTCACGAGATTGCCGCGCTACGCTCGCAATGACGGGTGTAATGGGCTCGCAAAGACAGGTTTTTTCAAAAAATCAGAATTTCCTGGGCCAGCAGCAGATTAGCGGCTGGCTGCGGCCAGCCAGGTGGTACCACGCATGCACAGGGTGTCGCCCTGCTTAAGTGCATCGGCAGCCGCAATTACATCGGCAATGAATACTTCACGGGTTTCATCATCCAGTTGCCTGACCAGCGTCATCACCGGTGCGGCAAGGTCGGACATGGCTTCCCAGTATGCCTTGCCGTCAGCGACCTCAAGCACGTTGATTTCCATCTCTTCCAGTTCAACGTCACTGAACCCGGCCGATTCAAGCAGGCCGCGCAGGCGGTCCGGGTCGGCCAGCGAGAATATCCCGGGCGTGCCGGGTGGTGGTTTCGGGAGCTCCATGTAGTTACCCAGTGTCTGCATCAACAGGCCGACAAACGGGTTCTTCTCGGGCGCTGACCAGGTGGCTGTTGCAAAACGCGCATTTTCTTTCATTACGCCATGAAGCAGCTTGAGACAGGCCTCCGGTTCCGGCATGAACATCAGGCCCCAGCGGCAGGTGGCGGCGTCGAAGTGCGCACCCTCAAAATCCAGTGTCTCGCCGTCGACACACATAAATTCGATATTGGTAACCCCGGCGGCGGCCGCCTTTTCGCGTGCATAAACCAGCATTTCTTCCACCAGGTCGGTGCCAAAGACCTGGCCACCCGGCCCGACCAGCCGTGCTGCCGGGATTGCCGGTTCTCCCAGGCCCGAGGCAATATCAAGCACCCGGTGTCCGGCAGAGATGCCGGCAAGCTCCAGCATGCGTTCGGTAACCGGGGCGGCCCCTTGCTTGAGTAGTTCGTCGCGGCGTTTCCAGCCACTGGCAACAGAGGCCCAGGCCGTGCGTTCGCGTTCCTTGAGTTCAGTATTGGATGGTGTGGACATTGGCTATGGTCTTGAGGTTTGCTTCTGCCTAATATAGGTAGAGATGTACCCATATGCCAACTATTTCTTGAAAACCTCGTTTCAGGTTATTTATCAAGGTGCGATGTAATGAGCGATGATCTGCGCGGGATGGATCTTCTGCAAGACGCTACGCGCAACAAGGGGAGTGCATTCACCCTGGAGGAGCGCAGTAAATACGGGTTACGTGGTCTGTTGCCGGCCGCTGTCTCGACACAGGAAATGCAGATGACACGTGCCCTGGGCAATATCAGGCGCAAGGCATATGACATTGAACGCTATATCTTTTTACGTGCCTTGCAGGTTCGCAACGAGAGGCTTTATTTTCAGCTGATCATTAACAACATAGAAGAACTGATGCCGATTATTTATACCCCTACAGTCGGCCAGGCCTGTAAGGAATATTCACATATTTTTCGTCAGCCGCGAGGGTTGTTTATTACTGCGGATGACCATGGGGATATCAGGGAGCTGCTGAATAACTGGCCCGAGCGTGATGTTCGTATGATTGTCGTCACCGACGGGGAACGGATTCTCGGGCTCGGTGATCTTGGCGTCAATGGCATGGGAATACCGCTGGGCAAGCTTGCTCTGTATACCGCTTGTGCGGGGATCCAGCCTCACCAATGTTTGCCTGTCACGATTGATATTGGAACCAATAATGAATCCTTGCACGAGGACCCGCTCTACCTGGGTGTGAGACAAAAGCGTATCACCGGCAATGCCTATTTTGAATTGCTCGATGAGTTTGTGGTGTCCGTTCAGGAGGTTTTCCCCGGGTCATTGATTCAGTTTGAGGATTTCGCAACACAGAATGCGTACCGGTTATTGAATACCTGGAAGGAACGCGTGCTTTGTTTCAATGATGATATCCAGGGTACTGCGGCAGTTGTATTGGCGGGAGTGCTGGCCGCGACAAAAATTACCGGCCAACCGCTGAACGAGCTGAAGTTCATGTTTCTTGGGGCCGGGTCTGCTGCGACCGGGATTGCCGATTTGATTTGCGTGGCATTGTGCAGTCTTGGTTTGACGGCAAGGGAAGCCAGGCAGAGGCTGTGGTTTGTTGATCACAGGGGACTCCTGGTAAAGGGGCGTGAGCACCTGGCACCGCACAATACCCTGTATGCACATGAGCATCCCGGTATGGGTTTTGTGGAGGCAATAAAAACCATCAAGCCACAGGTATTGATTGGTGCCACCGGGTCACCCGGCACCTTTAAGAGGGAAGAGTTGCAGGCAATGGCGGATATAAACAAGTGTCCTGCAATATTCGCCTTGTCCAATCCCACATCACGTGCGGAGTGTACGGCTGAGCAGGCATATCTTTACACGGATGGGCGCGCAATATTTGCAAGTGGCAGTCCCTTTGATCCTGTCACAATCGGGGGCAGGACATACCGTCCTGGCCAGGGAAATAATGCCTACATATTTCCGGGTATGGGTTTGGGAGCGATCGCCTGCAGTGCGCAGGGTATCTGCGATGAGATGTTGATTGCTGCAGCACATGTCCTCGCAGGAGAAGTGAGTGAACAAGACCTGGCAGATGGCTCCCTGTATCCTGCGCTATCAGGCATTCGGGATATTTCACTGAAAATCGCGGTGGCGGTAGCAAAAACAGCATTTGACCAGGGTCTTGTCCCCGCCGGTCAGGGCATTGTCAGCGAGGATGAAATTGCAGCAATGATGTATGACCCGGGTTACTGAGTGGTCTGCACGGCAGGTTACATCCGTTGCTCATTTTCCAGGGCTTTATCTGTAATCATTTTATACAGGTGGATGATTCTCACGGTCAATAACTCGTATTCATTGTGCCTGTCCAGTAATGGCCTGATTCTGCGTTCATCTATAAATACCTGCTCAAGAAACACGATGTCCTCATCGCCAAGCCGTTCACCCCGATCAACCTTTGCCTTGATACCAAGCGCCCTGGGCAGCCTCTCCCTTTCGAGTCGCAGCATAAGAACGGCAATGACTCCATCGTCTTTTGATTGTTCGACCATGTCTTCTCATACCTGTACGGTCCGGGCAGCATAATGAACAGGGCCTATTTCTGGCATACCGGGCAGTAAAATGTAGAGCGCTGCCCTTGCCGGATTTCACGAATCGGTTCCCTGCAACTGATACAGGGTTCTCCCGTTTTCCCGTACACGTTCAAGTGTAGTTTGAAATAGCCGGGTTCACCATTGCCATTGACAAAGTCACGCAAGGTGGTGCCACCTGCCGCAATGGCATCGTTGAGGACTTCCTTGCTGACTTCGACAAGCAGCTCGTATTTCTTCTCGCTGATGCGGCCGGCAGCCCGCTTTGGATAGATGCCGGCCATGTACAGGGCTTCGCAGGCGTAGATGTTGCCGATGCCGGTGACGATGTGGCTGTTCATGATGAGTTGCTTGACGGCCACCTTGCGGCCACGTGAGATCCTGTGCAGGTAGTCCCCGTTGAATGCGGCGCTTAATGGTTCTACGCCGAGCTTGCTTAACAGCCTGTGTTGCAGGGGTGGCCGGCGGGTCCAGTGCAGGCTGCCAAAGCGGCGTGGGTCGGTGAAGCGGAGTGCACGCTTGTCATCGAATACGATGTCGATGTGGTCATGTTTGTCCGGGGGCGCGCTGGCGTCAATTACACGCAGACTCCCGGACATGCCGAGGTGCACGATGGCGGTACCAACGCTGGTTGTCAGTAGCAGGTATTTACCACGGCGCGTTACCCCGTTGATGACCTGGCCTGACATTTCCCTGTTGAGACGTGCGGGTACCTTCCAGCGCAGGTTCGGGTTGCGCACGATGACGCGTGTGACCTGTCTGCCGGTAATGTGCGGTGCGATACCGCGGCGGGTGGTTTCTACCTCGGGGAGTTCGGGCATGGTGAATTCAGGATGAAACTATTGCTCCGCTGGTACTTCCTGCAGGGTCAGCAGGACTTCTTCCATGCCGCTGCTTAAATGATACTGGATACCAAGCTCCGGTCGCGCCAGCACGAGTTCCGGCGAGTGTGCTGTAATCATGAAATCCAGTGCGGCGGTATTGTCTCCAGTCTCGATGCGAATGGTTTCATCCGGGCGGGTGCCGTCGTAGCGGCGTACGTAGAGCGCATTGGCAGTGTTCCAGTGGTCAACCAGTTGCTGGATGACGTCGGCGCTGATGCCTGGCATTTCAGGGGACAACTGCCACTGGCCGTTATCGCCCCGGGCAATTTGCAGGTCCGGCAATTGCAGGCGCGTGATCGATGGGCCCGCAGGCAACAGCTTGCGATCGACAAAGTTGCTCCAGTCTGCGTTGATCAGGTGCTGGTACTGGTCTTTTACCAGGAATACCGTGTCATCGACCTGGAGGTAGCGGCGGTTTTCCAGGGATTCTGTAATACCGAACAGGATTTTGAAGTCATTGATGGTGACCGTGGCCTGCGGGGGTTGCAGGCCGAGTTCTGGAAGATCCAGGGAGTCTGCCGGGTAACTGGAGAGGGCGTTTGTCTGCAATACGCGCAGCAGGGCGTTGATCTGGAATTCTGCAGCAGGAAGCGGGATTTCACTGCTGACAAGCTGCCAGTAATTGTCGCGTTTGGTGAATGACAGGGGCTCGCGACTTACCCGCTCAATCTGTATCTCGATGGCATCAATCGGAGCAAGCTGCCGGACAAGCGGTTGCGGGACATCCCCGGGCTCGAGTCCTGGTTCGAAATAAATGATCAGCCCCAGCCCGATTGCAAGTACAACGAGTGTCAGGTTGAGCAGGCCCCGGGTTCCCATTAACGGCGCCTGCGGCGTATCCAGATAACGAGGCCGGTGATCAACAGCAGTGCCGGCAGGCCGAACAGGAAGCCGAGACTGATGACTGCCCGTGAAATGTTTCCGAGTACCAGTGAGGTATCCGGCGCAGATTTGATATGAATGTCGATCAGGGTTTCATCATGGCTGAGCCAGTGTGTCATGCTCAGGCCCAGGCCAAGGTTGCCGGCATTGCCAAGGTAGGTGTTGGAGAGAAAGTCACCATCACCGGTGACGATCACGCGTTGTTCGGTCGGATCCCGTTCTTCCCCGCTGGCTACCGTACGTGTCAGCACAATGCCAATAATCAGTGGGCCGGCGCGTTCATCTGTGTCGGGATCAAAGCTGATATCACCCTCCAGCTTGCCAAGTTCGGTCCAGGAGCGCTCCAGTGTCAGCAGCAGGGGCAGGCTGTCCCAGTCCTGCGTATCATTTATGTCCAGTGCCACCGCTTCCGGGAACATCGTTACCGTTTCCATATCGTTGGTGACGTCGTGTCGGGGATAAGCGGTAACAACAACGAACGCCGGGTTCTCTACACCAAACATCTGCGCAGTGGCATCCACCACCATGCCGGGCAGAAACTCTATGCCGAGTTGCTCGGCCAGTGGTTCCAGGCCCTGCAGTTCACCCGGTTCTGCCAGCCACAACAGATTGCCGCCATTCTTGACGTATTCCTGCAGGCGCCTGATTTCCCCGGGCAGCAGTTTCACGCGTGGACTGGCCAGTACCAGTGTATGGGTGTTTCGGGGAATGTCCGTCTCGGCAAGGTTGACAGTTTGTACGTTAAGCCCCTTGCGTTCCAGTTCCCGCCCGAAGTCCCCGAGGTCATGGTTGGCCACTCCGGAAGGCGAACGTTCACCGTGACCGGTCACGAAGACAATCCAGCGATCATCCTGCCTGGAAATGCGTAACAGGGCATTCGTCAGTTGCCGTTCACCCAGGCTGCGGACGTTTTCACTGCGGCCGCGGTAACTGACCAGCAGTTCCCCATTCGGGGTAATGCCCAGTTCACGCACACGTTCAGGTGCGGTGTCCGGGTTGACGAATTCCAGTGTAATGTTGTCCTTGAAGCGCTGATAGCTGCCGATGACATCCTGGATTTGTGTGCGCAGTAACTTGTTTTCCCGGACAAATGCCGTAATGCTGATCGGTGCCTTCATGCTGTCCAGTAACTTGCGGGTATCCTCCGAAACCGTGTTGCGGCCACTGGCAGTCCAGTCTGCCTGGTAGACATATTCTGTGCTCAGCCAGGCAAGCATCCCGATGATGCCGGTAAACAGTACAGTGAATACAAGTCCTTGCAGGCGCAGCAGAAACCGGGAGTGACGGGTGATTTTCATGCGCAATCAGTGTTGCAGGCGGTCCGCATCCAGCCTGCGGATGCTGAATCCGAGAAACAGGACGATGACCAGCAGGTAATAGACAACATCGACACTGCTGAACAGGCCTTTTAGCAACGGTTCATAATGATGCAGCACCGACAGGTAGCCAAGCAGGCCGCTGGAAGGCATCCCGGAGTTGCCGGCCCAGTCGAGAATCCACAGCAACAGTAACAGGCCGAAGGTGGTGATCGCGGCGACGGTCGGTTGTTCGGTCAGTGACGACATGAATATACCAATCGCCGTGAATGCAGACACGACCAGTGTCAGACCAAGCAGACCGGCCGCAAGTTTTCCGAGATCAAGGTCGGTGCCGGTCAGCAACGACAGCGGCATCAATGCAAGCATACCGATCAGGACCAGGATGAATGACACTACGCCGAGGTATTTGCCGACAATAATCTCTGTCATGGAAACCGGAGCCGAGAACAGCAGGCTGAGTGTACGGTTACGGCGTTCCTCGCTGAGTACGCGCATGGTTATCAGTGGCGTGATCAGCAGTAGCAAGACTGCTGCATTGGCAAACAGCGGAGCGACCACAATATCCACGACGCCCGGTGCGCCATCGAGGGTCGCGAGGCGCGGTTGCAGGGCCAGGAAGGTTTCGATCTGTGCCAGGAACAGGTAGGCGTAAATGAACTGCACCACGCCAAGGATGGACCAGGCCAGTGGCGACAGGAACAGGCTGCGTAATTCACGCCCGGCAATGGTAAAGATCATCAGGCGGCATCTCCGCGGGTTGCCACGGGCTCTTCCGAGCAGGTGAGATCAATGAAGGTTTGCTCCAGCGTGCGATACTCCGGTGTCAGTTCAGACAGGCGCCAGTGGCTGTTGACGGCCTGTTCAACCAACGCATCGACGGGGTTGTTATCTGTATGGTGAATTCGAAACCGGCCGTCGGCCAGTGCTTCTACGCGGTCAACGCCGGCAATCTGCTGCAGCGCGGGGAGTGCCGGTGCGTTTCCAAAGCGCACGGTGAACGAGGTGGCATTAAGATCCTGTTCAAGACCTGCAGTGGTGTCTGCGAATACCAGTTTTCCCTCGTGGATTATCTGCACCCGGTTACAGGTGGCCTGCACCTCGGGCAGAATGTGCGTGGATAAAATGATGCCGTGGTCTGCTCCGAGCTCACGGATCAGGGCGCGTATCTCGCGTATCTGGATGGGATCCAGGCCCACGGTGGGTTCATCCAGGACCACCAGGTCAGGGGTATGGATGATGGCCTGTGCAATACCGGTACGTTGCTGAAAGCCCTTGGAAAGATTGCCGATCAGGCGTGAGCCGACGGCACCCAGTCCGCAGCGGTCCTTGGCAGTCGCGATGGCCCGTGTCCTGTCGCTGCGTGGTATCCGGTTCAGCCGGGCACAGTAATCGAGGTATTCGTCTACGGTGAGTTCGCGGTACACCGGGGGTTGCTCGGGCAGGTAGCCGATTTCGGCCTTGGCGCGTTTTGGCTGGTCCAGCAGGTCGATGCCCTTGATGCTGATTTTCCCGGCACTGGGGGCCAGGTTGCCGGTGATGATCTGCATGGTACTGGATTTACCGGCACCATTCGGTCCGAGAAAACCCAGGACCTCACCCCTGGCAAGTTCAAAACTGACATCGTTGACTGCACAGATTCCACTGTAATAGCGGGTCAGGTGTTCGACGCGGATTAGTGCTTCACTGGTCATGGCGCTTATTATTACGTTTGTACCTGTTTTTACAAGTCACAGGGAATATATTATGGAATCCCTGATTAATGAATAAACCCCGTCATTGCGAGCGCAGCGCGGCAATCTCATGAAGCTGGCAGCGGACTTGACGAGATTGCCGCGTCACTTCGTTCCTCGCAATGACGAGGGAGGGAAGTCGCAATGACGACACATCAGGGATACCTCAATTATTGGTTAATCGTTTTCACTGTTTGCTATGAAAAAACCTGATTCCAGACAGCCATGCAAGTGGCTGGGCATTGATACCGGCGGGACCTTTACCGACTTCGTGTTGTATGACGGTGAGACGCTGCGTATCCACAAGGTGCTGTCCACGCCGCAGGCGCCGGAGCGGGCCATTTTGCAGGGCATGGAGGAACTCGGTGTATCCACCGATGGTTTGCAGGTGGTGCATGGTTCCACTGTTGCTACCAATGCCGTGCTGGAGCGCAAGGGTGTGCGTACCGTGTATATCACCAATAAGGGATTGGGTGATGTATTGACCATAGGCCGCCAGGCCCGCCGGGAGCTTTACAACCTGCAGCCGCAGCCCCGGCCGCCACCGGTGCCGCCTGAATTATGCCTGGAGGTGGATGCCCGGATCGCGGCCGACGGCGGCCGGGTCAGCGAGCTTGGTGAAAATGACCGGGAAATGCTGCTTGAAAGAATTGCGGCGCTCAAGCCGCAGGCCGTGGCGATCAATTTATTGTTTTCGTTTGTTGATGATACGGATGAACGCACAATCGAGTCCTGGTTGCCGGACAGTTTGTTTGTTTCGCGCTCATCAGGGGTGTTGTCGGAGTACAGGGAGTATGAGCGCGGTATCGCGACCTGGCTGAATGCCTGGATCGGCCCGCTGGTGGCCGGTTACCTGGAACGTCTGAATGCGCGGCTGGCGCCCGCACCGGTTGCGGTGATGCAGAGTGCCGGTGGCACAGTGAGTGCGGCAAGGGCCGGCCGGAAAGCGGTACAGCTGCTGTTGTCGGGCCCTGCCGGTGGCTTGATGGGTGCGCGCTATGTTGGTCGACAGGCGGGGTTTGAGCAATTGCTGACCTTTGACATGGGTGGCACATCGACCGATGTGGCCCTGGTTGAAGGTGAAATCAGGTTGACATCAGAAGGGCATATCGGGCCCTGGCCGGTCGCCGTGCCGATGGTGGATATGCATACCATCGGGGCAGGCGGTGGTTCAATAGCCTGTATTGACAGCGGAGGCCTGCTGCAGGTTGGACCGGAATCAGCCGGTGCCGATCCGGGTCCGGCCTGTTACGGGCGCGGCGGAAAGCGCCCGACGGTAAGCGATGCCAACCTGGTACTGGGCAGATTACAGGCAGACGCCTTCCTGGGTGGCGCCATGACACTGGACAGCCAGGCCGCCGCTGCCGCGCTGCGACCGGTTGCCGAGGCAATGGATGTCAGTATTGAAGCGGCTGCACTTGGTGTCGTTGAGATTGCCAACGAGCACATGGCGCAGGCGTTGCGCATTATCTCCGTGCAGCGCGGTGTCGATCCGTGCAACCACGTACTGGTGTCATTTGGCGGCGCCGGTGGTCTGCATGTGTGTGCATTGGCAGAAGCCCTGGGCATGTCACGTGCGATGGTGCCGGTGCATGCCGGTGTCTTGTCTGCACTGGGCATGTTGACAGCGCCGTGTGCGCGGCAACTGTCCCGTACCGTTAGCGGCCTGCTCGATCAGCTTGACGAGACCGAACTGGAACAGCAGTTGCAGGCACTTGCCGGCAATGGCCGGGATGAACTGCGGGCCGAGGGGGTTGATGCGCATGAGACCGAAGCCAGGTTCAGCCTGGACCTGCGTTACCGGGGACAGTCCAGCACGCTGAATCTTGCATGGCAGGGCAAGGCCGTGACCCAGGAGGCCTTTCATACGGCGCATGAACAGCGCTACGGGCACCGCCTGGAAATACCGGTCGAACTGGTCAACCTGCGTTGTGGCCTGCATGGCAAACCACCGGGTATCAAACTGCCAGCGGTAGCCGATGCCGGGCAGGGACCCTCGCGTGCTGTCCGGGTCGCCGGGTGTGCCGGGCAGGTCTCGCTTTGGGAGCGGGCTGAAATGGGTGAAGGCCAGGAAATCAAGGGCCCGGCATTGATCATCGAAACAGTGGCTACCACGTGGCTGCCGGAGGGTTGGTCCTGCCGGGTTGATGCGGTGGGGAACTTGTTACTGGAGAAGCTATAACGACTAGCGCACGCGCATCTTCGTGAATCACTCCAGCGAACAAACAAACCCGTCATTGCGAGCGAAGCGCGGCAATCTCGTGAAGTTGGCAGCGGACTTGATGAGATTGCCGCGTCACTGCGTTCCTCGCAATGACGGAAATTGTTTAAATTTACTTATGCTTCCAGCCGCCACTCTTGTCCATATACCACCAGCCACTGTGTGCATTATCCACCCAGCGTCGCGCGAAGGTGGTACGAATCTCGGCTTCCCACTCCGGGTGTGAATTGGCCCGTGCGATCTCGGCGTACAGGGCA
>DAOVYA010000189.1 GCA_030635865.1 Gammaproteobacteria bacterium
ATATTGCGGGGATGAGTGCCAGTTATATCTATAAACAGCTCAAGGATTATCAGCTAAAGTCCCGGGATGACAGGGATATGTTCAAGAAAACCCGTAACCTGGATGATCGGCAGATGGCGAACCTGGCAGCCTGGTTTGCCTCGCAGGCGCCGGCGCCAGTGGCCGCGGACCGCAACACCGATCCGGCGGTACTGAGGCTGGTCTTTCACGGCGACCCGACGCGCCTGCTCAAGGCCTGTGCCTCCTGCCACGGACGCGATGGCCGCGGCGGGCAGTTCGATCACCCGGCCCTGACTGGCCAGTACCCGGAGTACTTCATCTATACCCTGACCGAGTTCAAGGAAGAAGACCGGACCAATGATATCTATTCACGTATGCGGCACGTTGCAGCCGCGCTAACAGAAGAAGAGATCGAGGCGCTTGCCGGTTACTACGGCATGGCCGTGCCGGTAGAAGAGGAATAAGCTATCGCGCTTGAGAAGCGCTCCTACGTTCAAACAGACACCTGTAGGAGCGCTTCTAAAGCGCGATCAATGTAGCCCGGATAAAGCGCAGCGTAATCCGGGATTGCGTAGATCCGTATCCCCGGATTTCGCTGCGCTTTATCCGGGCTACGGTACTATCGTAGGGTGCGCCGTGCGCACCATTCGGCTGAAGCATGTCAACACATACCGCTGAACAGGTTGTAACCGAATCCCGCACACCAGCGGAAACCAGCTGTTTTCATTGCGGCCTGCCGGTACCGGCAGCTGTGTCGACACCGGCCCTCGAGGTTTTTGGCAAACCGCGTGAATTTTGTTGCCACGGTTGCCATGCCGTCTGCAAGGCCATCATCGATGCCGGCCTGGATGACTACTACCGGCATCGCACCGACCCGGCCGTATCCGCCAGCCGCCAGCTTGTCCCGGACTTCCTCAGCCAGGTCGAACTGTTCGACCGGCCGGAAATTCAGCAGGATTTCGTTACTCACATGGGTGATACCCGGGAAGCGGCACTGCTGCTCGACAACATCCGCTGTCCGGCCTGCCTGTGGCTGAATGAACGGCATTTGCGCAGTCTGCCCGGCGTGATCGATGTACACATCGATGACACCACGCAGCGTGCACGCGTGCGCTGGGACCCGCAGACCATCCGCCTCAGCGAGATCCTGCGCGCCATCACCGACATCGGCTACATCGCCCATCCCTACGACGCCACCCGCAGCGAACAACTCAATAAACTAAGACGCCGGCGCAGTACCGAGCGGCTGATCTTCGCCGCAGCCGTCGGCATGCTGGTGATGAATTTCTCACTGGCCACGTATTTCATGGCGGATACCGGTCCTGCGGGGGAGTTGCCCCTGTGGATCGTCATCGGTCGCTGGACCAGCCTGCTGCTGGCACTGCTGTTGCTCGCGTACCCCGGCCAGGAGTTTTTCGCCGCTGCCTGGAATGATCTCAGGCACCGGCGCCTCGGCATGGATGTTCCCGTGGTGCTGGGGCTGTCGGCTGCATTTGTTGGCAGTCTGCATGCCACGGTGACCGGGCAGGGCGAGGTGTATTTTGATTCCATCGCCATGTTTATTTTCCTGTTGTTGCTCGCTCGGCGCCTGGAGTTGCGTGGCAAGCTCAGTGCGGCTGACCGGCTGGAGCGGTTGGCGCGCATCACGCCGCGCACGGCCTCCAGGCTGGATGAGAGCGGCGAGGTGGCCGCGGTATCGGTTAATGAATTGGCCGTGGGTGACCACATCCGGCTGTTGCCCGGAGAGACCCTGCCGGTTGACGGGGTCCTGATCGCCGGCAGCAGCAGCTTCAATGAATCCCTGCTTACAGGCGAAGCCCTGCCGGTTTTGCACCAGCCGGGTGATGCGCTCATTGCCGGGTCGGTGAATGGTGAACAAGCGGTGACGATCAATGTGACCCACACGGTACAACATTCCGCTGTCAGCGAAATCCACCACCTGGTGGAGCGGGGGCTGGAGATGCGGCCCCGCTATGCACTGCTGGCGGAACAGGTGGCGGGCTGGTTTGTCGCCGTCCTGCTATTGATTGCAACGGCCACCGCCGTCTACTGGCTTTGGGCCGACCCGGTTAACTGGCTGCCCAGTACCATCGCCGTTCTGATCGTAACCTGTCCCTGTGCGCTGGCACTGGCGACGCCGGTGGCGCTGGCGGTTAGTGCGGGCCGCTTTATCGATATGGGTGTCCTGCCGCTGCGGATGCGTGCCCTGGATGCACTGGCGTGCAGCGATCAGTTTGTGTTCGACAAGACCGGTACCCTTACCACGGGGCAAGCGGCGGTCGCAGCGGTGATACCAATCGCAGGTCTGGATGAAGACAGCTGTCTGCGCCATGCGGCAGCCCTCGCGGCCGTGTCGGCACACCCGGTGGCGCACGCCCTGCGCCGGCAAGTTCCCCGGCCGGGTCTTGCAACCAGCCAGGTGAAAAACGTGCCGGGTGCCGGTATCCGGGCCACGATCGAGGGCCGCGAGTGGCGTTTCGGCAAACCCGGCTTTGCGGCAGAGCATGCGGCCCTGGATGAACCTACCCGGGCAGTCATTGCAGACGGCCGGACCCGTGGTCAGCTGGTCTCCGTGTTGGCTAACGCCGGGGGTGTGCAGGCGGTGCTGTTATTTGATGACCCGCTGCGGCCGGGTATCAAGGCGATGCTCGCCGGGCTGAAAGACAGTGGCGTGCAGCATCTGGCTATTCTGAGCGGTGATGCGCGGGACACCGTGCAGAGGCTGGCAAGGCAACTGGGCATTGAAGATGCGCACGGTGGACTGTCGCCGGCAGACAAGCTGGCCTGGACGCAGGCGCAACAGGCACAGGGACGGCAGTTGGCCATGTTTGGCGACGGCATCAATGACGCCCCGACGCTGGCCGCCGCCGATGTCTCGATTTCATTTGCCGATGCCACCGACCTGGCCAATGCAAGCAGTGACTTTCTGATCCTGGGGGATGACGCAGGCGCGCTGCTGGATGCCCGGCGCCTGGCCCGCCGTACACGGCGCAATATTCAGCAGAACTTTGCCTGGGCCGTGGCCTATAATCTGCTTGCGGTGCCGTTTGCCGCCGCCGGCTGGATCCCTCCCTGGGGAGCGGCCATCGGGATGTCAGTCAGTTCGTTGTTGGTCGTGATGAATGCCTTGCGCTTGCAACGGATATGAAAAAGCGGGAATAATCAGCTATTACATAGGTAAACATAAGGAGTACAAAACAATGTCTGTAGAACGAACCCTGTTTGCGTTTGGCGGGATTATGGTCATGCTAACCTCGTTGCTGGCCCTGTTTCACCACCCGAACTGGACCTGGTTTACCCTGTTTATCGGGTTCAACTGTTTCCAGAGTTCTTTTACCGGCTTTTGTCCGCCCAGTTGGCTGATGAAAAAGTTTGGCATGAAAACCGAGGCGGAACTCGCCCTCGGAGAGTAGGTTTTGACTAATCCTTTTGACATAAGTCAAAGACAGTTATAGTTTAACCCGGTAAACAGTTCATATGCCCAACAAGGAAAACCAGAAGGGCGGACGTAAAAACTGCATGCAGTAAAGTATCAACGGGGGGGTGTGTATTGCCTTTCCTGCTGATTTCAGAATTTCCGTTGTTTTTTAATGAGGAGATAACAACATGTCTGTAGGAAAAACACTTGCAGTGCTATTGGGGTCCGGCCTGTTGCTGGGTGCCGCACATGTGTCAGCAGCGCCCACCGCGACCATGCTGGCAAATACCTGTGCAGGTTGTCATGGTACCGATGGTGCCAGTACAGGACCCGCGACACCTTCCATTGCTGGAAACTCCGAGGTCTACATGGTCGACACCATGAATGCCTTCAAGAGTGGTGAACGCCCCAGTACGGTCATGGGCCGCATTGGCAAGGGCTATAGTGAAGAAGAGTTCAAGCTCATGGGCAGTCATTTTGCGAAACAACCGGTCGCAAAAACCAGCCAGAAGCTGGATGCCGCCCAGGTGAAAGCCGGTTCGAAACTGTTCGGGAAAAACTGTGAAAAATGCCACGATGAAAAAGGTGGCCTGGCCGATGACGATTCCGGCATCCTCGCCAGTCAATGGCTCCCCTACCTGCAGTACTCCATGGTGGATTTCAAGGCGGGATCAAGAGAGATGGCCAAGAAGATGAAGAAGAAGGTGGACAAGCTGAGTGATGCCGAGCTTGATGCCTTGTTGCAGTTCTTTGCCAGTCAACAGTAGGGGAGACACAGAATCATGAGCAATATTAATCGCAGAAATTTTATCAAGATCGCCGGTAGCGCTGCTGCTGTCAGTGCGGTCGGTTTTCCCGCTATTGCCGCCGCCGGTGGCAAGAAGAAGGTGGTTATCGTCGGTGGTGGTGTGG
>DAOVYA010000164.1 GCA_030635865.1 Gammaproteobacteria bacterium
TGATATACGGTATTATTGACCGTGTGGTAATACAGGATGACGTTGTACGGGTGATTGATTACAAGACCCACCGGTCAACGCACAAGGATCAGCTAGCCGCACTGACGGAAGATTACCGTGAACAAATGCGGCTCTACGCCAGGGCAGCTGCGTTACTCTGGCCGGAACATGCGATCCAGGCGTGCCTGTTGTTTACCAGTAATAACACCCTGGTTCCCCTGGGAAGCCTTGATGTGTAAAACATCCTCGTCATTTATTGAGATTCCGGGAATAGTGGATAATAATTTTCATATATGAATGATCTGAATAACATTACTGATGTAACAACTGATACCTTCAACACGCAGGTGATTGAACGGTCCGGCAATATACCGGTACTGGTCGATTTCTGGGCGGACTGGTGTGGCCCCTGCCAGATGCAGATGCCCATGCTGAAAAAACTGGTCGAGGACTACAAGGGCAAGTTTGCCCTGGCCAAGGTCAATACAGATGAACAAAAAGAGCTGGCGCGCAGGTTCAATATACGCAGCCTGCCTACCATGCACCTCTACAAAAACGGGGAAATCGTGGAAGAAATACTCGCTGCCCAGACAGAGTCAGCCATGCGTATTCTGCTGGAACGCCATATTGAACGGGGGTCTGACGCCATCAGGCTCAAGGCCAGGGAAGCCTGGCAGCAGGGTAATAGCGAGCAGGCCTTTACCCTGCTGCGCGAGGCACGGCAGGCCGAACCGGATAACCACCAGGTGATTCTCGATCTCATCGAACTGAGCATAAAGGAAGGATTGCCGGAACAGGCCGAGGAACTACTCGCAGACCTGCCACATGACCTCAGCACTGAAACGGAAGCCATACGCTTGCGTTCCCTGCTGGACTTTACCAGTGCATCACTTACGGCTGCGCCGCTCGAGGAACTTGAAACCACGATCAGAGAGAAACCGGAAGACCTGGAGTCACACTATCAGCTTGCATCCAGATATGTACTCGAGAACAGACTGGAGGATGCCATGAATGCATTCATGTACATCCTTGAGCATGACCGTGCATTCCGCGAGGATGCCGGACGCAAGGGTTTACTCGCTGTTTTTAACCTGCTCGAAAATGAAGGCGAACTGGTTAACAGCTACCGGCGCAGGTTGTTCAATGCGCTGCACTGATCAGGACTTCTTGTCCAGTATCCTGGCCAACTTCACAGCAGGCACATATCCAGGCAACAACTCTCCATCATCCAGCACGATTGCCGGAGTACCTCTAACACCCAGTAATTTACCCAGATCCATGTGTGCCTTTACCGGGTTGTCGCACTCTGCCTTTGGCAGGGACTTGCCGGCCTTGGAGTCCGTCAGGGCGGCTTTGCGGTCATCCTCACACCAGACCGAGACCGCCTTGTAGTAGGACGCCGTATTCACACCGGAGCGTGGAAACATCAGGTACCGCACAGTAATCCCCTTGTCATTGAATTGCTCAATCTCCTTGTGTAACTTCCGGCAGTAACCGCAATCAATATCGGTAAACACTGTAATGGTGTGACGAGGCTTACTGGCCGGAAAAACAATCATTTTGTCATCGCCCATAGCGTTAACCGCATCCAGCCTTATGGACTTGCGACGCTCTTCACTGATGTCAGTCCGTGACTTGACATCGATCAGGCTTCCCTGGATGAGGTACTTGCCGTCATTGGTCACATAATACAGTCGCGGCCCTATCAGGACTTCCGAAATACCTTTAATTGGCGAGGGAGCGATACTATCAGGCTTGAAACCTGGCAATAAGCTTTGCAATGATTTCTCGATCACGGCCCGGTCGTTGCCCCCGGCAATTGCATAACCGCCAACCATCACGGCCAAAAGAGGCAGACAAAGCTTGATTATTCGTTTTTGCATAATATATTCCATAATATTTCTGTGTTTACCCGGTGTTGGACAGCCCGTCCCGGGTTGAAGTTTCACGAAGTCTGTTCCGAGGCACCCTGAAGAGAGGAAAACACCTAACCACGGGGATGGTGTTGCGCATGCAGGTCCTTCAATCGCTCACGTGCCACGTGAGTATATATCTGTGTCGTTGACAGGTCACTATGCCCCAGCAACATTTGTACAACCCTCAGATCGGCACCATGATTAAGCAAATGCGTCGCAAAGGCATGCCGCAGGGTATGCGGTGATAAAGGCTTGTTCACACATGACTTGAGGGCATAGTGGCGCAGACGGTACCAGAATGCCTGGCGTGTCATGCCCTTGCCACGGTGCGTTAAAAACAAATGCCGGGCACTGCCCTCACCGGCAAGCACAGGACGGCTTTCGTCAATATAGCGCTGCAGCCAGTCAACAGCCTCCTCACCCAGCGGCACCAGACGTTCCTTGTTGCCTTTGCCAACGAGTCGTACAACCCCTTGTGGCAGATTGGCCTGTTCGGTCGTCAGGCCGACCAGTTCAGAGACCCGCAGCCCACATGCATATAACAGCTCCAGCATGGCACGGTCACGCAAACCGAGGACATCCGTTTCGTCCGGAGCCTGCAGCAAGGCTTCAACTTCATGTTCGCTGAGCGTGTCCGGCAAGGGCCGGCCAATGCGTGGTGTATCGATACGCACACTGGGATCTTTTTGCAGGCGGCCTTCACGTACGAGGTGGCGGTAGAAACGCCGCATCGATGACAACAGACGTGCTGTTGTTCTGGGTTTGGCCCCCTCGCCTACACGCTCGGACAGGTAGGCCAGCAAGTCCTCGCGACCGGCATCCAGCAACCCCCTGGCATGCCCTGTCAGCCAGGCTGCCAGGCCGGACAGGTCATTCCGGTACGCCGCCAGGGTATTTTCACTGAGACCCCGTTCCATCCACAAGGCATCGACAAATCGCTCGATTTCCTGCAGTGCTTCGGCAGGCACCCGACCTGCACGTGATCCGGTATTGCCTGCTTTGGTATTTATTGCCAAAACGGATATGTTAGTCAGATGACTTTCCAAACAGGCTGCCGATACTGTCGAGCGGCAACGGGAAAACGATGGTCGAACTCTTTTCCCCGGCAATCTCGGTCAGGGTCTGCAAGTACCGCAGCTGCAAGGACTGTGGCTGCTTATTCAACGTAATCGCGGCCTGCACCAGTTTCTCGGCAGCCTGCATTTCACCCTCCGCGTGGATCACCTTGGCACGCCGCTCGCGCTCGGCCTCCGCCTGCCGTGCAATGGCGCGCACCATGCTTTCATCGATATCAACATGCTTGATTTCAACATTCGCGACCTTGATGCCCCAGGCATCAGTCTGCCTGTCCAGCAAGGCCTGGATATCAGAATTCAGCTTGTCACGTTCGGCCAGCATATCGTCCAGTTCATGTTGTCCGAGCACTGAGCGCAGAGTGGTCTGTGCCAGCTGACTGGTGGCCATAAGAAAGTCCTCAACCTGAATAATGGCCTTCTCCGGATCGATTACGCGAAAATAGATTACGGCATTGACCTTGACCGATACGTTATCACGCGAGATGACATCCTGGCTCGGCACATCCATCACCACGGTACGCAATTCAACCCGGACCATCTGCTGGATGATTGGAACAACAATGATCAGCCCCGGTCCCTTGACCTTCCAGAACCGTCCCAATGTAAAAATCACGCCACGCTCATATTCCCGTAACACCCTGAAGGTATAGAGCAGCAGCGCAATAAAAACTATCAGCGCGACGAATATGACTTGCATTGTCATTTCAGTTCTCCTTTGTTACAGGTTTAACATGCAGGACGAGGCCATCCACGGCAATAACCTCCACCAGACAACCCCTCTGTAAAGGCACGCCGGATTTGGCACTCCATACTTCACCATGTATACGAACCCGGCCATTCTCCTCGAAATCATCCAGCACTTCACCAACGGAAGTCAACATTTCTTCCTGCCCGCTGACTATCGGCCTGTTGCGCGCCTTGATGGCAGCACCGACGATAAAAAGAAAAAAACCGGCACTTAACAGGGAGAGCGTCAGGATTAATGGCACTGATACCGCGTAAACCGAGCCCTCCCGGTCAAATAAAATAATAGACCCGATGACAAAGGCGATAACCCCTCCAAAACCAAGCGCACCAAAACTTGGCACAAACGCTTCTGCCAGCATAAAAACAATACCCAGGGAAAGCAGTCCGAGCCCGGCGTAATTCACCGGAAGAATCTGGAAGGCATACAGGGCCAGTAGCAGGCTGATCGCACCGACAACACCTGGCAATACAAGACCAGGGTTGGCAAATTCAAAGAACAGCCCGTAGATCCCTATCAGCATCAATACGTAAGCAATATTCGGATCGGTAATCACGGTCAACAAGCGGTTGCGCCAGTCCGGCGAGATTGTCTGCAACTGCATCCCGCTGGTATCGAGCACCTGTTCAACCCCGGAAACGTTAACGCTACGTCCATTGAGTTGATTCAGCAGATCCGCAAGGTCCAGCGCCACCAGGTCAATGACATTCATCTCCAGGGCATCGGACGCCGACAGACTGGCGGCTTCCCGCACAGCCAGTTCGGCCCACTCGATATTTCTACCGCGCATCTGTGCCAGGCTGCGGATATAGGCCACCGCATCATTAATGCGCTTGAGTTCCATTGCATCCTGCTCCCCGCCGGCATCATCGGCCTCTTCCTTGTCCATCAAACCCTTTGGATCCGGTACACCACCGATTTCAACCGGTGTTGCCGCTCCCAGGTTGGTACCGGGGGCCATGGCAGATACATGACTGGCATAGAGAATATAGGTGCCTGCACTGGCTGCACGGGCACCACTTGGAGAAACA
>DAOVYA010000268.1 GCA_030635865.1 Gammaproteobacteria bacterium
CCGCACGCAGCATTTTGTCTGACCGCAACGGCATGTATGATAAAACAGTTCGCCATCCGGAGTTACATGGAAACAACAAATTTATGCCCGTCCCCCGCAACCGAAACAAAAAACGCACGCCATCCATTAAATCCGGGTTAAACAGGCATGTGGCTTGAATTACTGGCAATTGCCGGCGGATTTGTCCTGCTTACCTGGAGCGCCGACCGCTTTGTAACCGGTGCCAGCGCCCTGGCATTCAACCTGAATGTCTCTCCCCTGATTATCGGGCTGACGATTGTCGGCCTGGGCACCTCTGCACCCGAGATCCTGGTTTCAGCCATGGCCTCCTGGCAGGGCAACACCGGGCTGGCTATCGGTAATGCCATTGGTTCGAATATTACCAACTCCACACTGATCCTCGGTTTTACAGCAATGGTAATACCCTTAAGTGTTCATTCGAGCATCCTGCGCCGCGAGTTACCGATCCTGTTGCTGGTAATGACTGTCGCCCTGCTGTTGTTACTCGATGGCACTCTCGGGCGACTGGATGGCGCCATCCTGGTAACAGGCATGGGCGTCATGCTGCTCTGGATGACACGCCTGGCTCGTACAGCACAGTCGCAAAGCGACCCCATGAAGGAAGAGTTTGCCGAGGAAATCCCTACCGACCTGGGTATGCCAAGGGCCGTGTTCTGGCTGGTAGCAGGCGCAGTACTTTTACTGGTGAGCTCCAAGATACTGGTATGGGGGGCCGTCGCCATCGCCCATGAATTCGGTATCAGCGACCTGGTAATCGGCCTCACCATTGTCGCCCTCGGCACCAGTCTGCCGGAACTGGCGGCATCGGTCATGAGCGCCATTAAAAATGAACATGACATCGCCATCGGCAATGTCATTGGTTCCAATATATTCAACCTGCTTGCCGTGCTTGGCCTGCCAGGGCTGATCCATCCAGCAGTGATCGACAGCGCGGTCCTGGGTCGCGACTACCCCATCATGTTCATGTTGACCCTGTTGTTGTTCACAATGGCCTACGGGTTCCGTGGGCCGGCGCGTATCAACCGCTGGGAAGGGGCGGTACTGGTAAGCGCCTATGTCGCCTACCAGACCCTGTTATACTTCAATACAGTCGGCTAACCCCCCGGGGCAGCTGCTGGATGTCCGCGCAAAACATTTGCAAGCTATTGATTTTTATGAATAATATATAGAATATGGATGACAAGAAACTGCAGGAGCTTGCGCGCGCCGTTATCGAGACCGAGGCATGCGCAATTCAAGGGCTGACTGCCCAGGTCAACAAACCCTCGTTCACCCAGGCCTGCCGCTTAATGCTGGAGTGCAAGGGCCGTATTGTTGTGATCGGCATGGGCAAGTCCGGTCATATCGCCGGCAAGATAGCCGCCACGCTCGCCAGCACGGGAACACCGGCTTTTTTTGTCCATCCCGGCGAGGCCAGCCACGGTGACCTGGGCATGATCACCAGCTCGGATGTTGTACTGGCACTCTCCAACTCGGGTGAAACCAATGAAATTATTACCATCCTGCCCATCATAAAGAGGCTTGATGTCCCGCTGATCGCCATGACCGGCAACCCCGAATCAACACTTGCGCAAGCGGCACAGGCAAGCATCAACGTTGGCGTCGATAAAGAGGCCTGCCCACTGGGCCTTGCACCGACCGCAAGCACCACGGCAGCACTGGCCATGGGCGATGCGCTGGCCGTTGCACTGCTGGAAACGCGCGGTTTTACCGAAGAGGATTTTGCACGCTCTCACCCCGGCGGTACACTCGGGCGGCGCTTGCTGTTATTGATTGATGACCTGATGCATACGGGTGACGCCCTCCCGCAAGTGGATGGCGATACCCTGCTGAGTGATGCACTGGTGGAGATGACACGCAAGGGCCTTGGCATGACGGCCATCGTTGATGGAAATAAAAAACTTGTCGGCGTTTTTACAGACGGCGACCTGAGGCGCACCATAGATCACAAGATTGACTTGCATACAGCCCGCATCAGGGATGTCATGACCAGCGAGTGCAGAACGATCCATCCCGGCATGCTCGCTGCCGAGGCGCTACAGATTATGGATGCCACCAAGATCAATGCCCTGCCCGTCATCAATGACGATAATGAGCTGGTGGGCGCACTGAACATGCATGACCTGCTGCGTGCAGGCGTCGTATAACGGGATTTACAAGAGCCAGGCCATGAAAGACATACTTGAAAAAGCCGCAAGCATACGACTACTCATTTTTGATGTTGACGGCGTACTTACCGATGGCAGCCTGTTTATCGGTGATGATGGACAGGAATACAAGGCCTTCAATTCACGTGACGGTCATGGCATCAAGATGCTGCAGAAACACGGGGTCATCGTTGCCATCATCACCGGGCGGACATCGCGTGTTGTCGAACACCGCATGGAAAATCTCGGTGTATCCCATGTATACCAGGGGAAGCTTGAAAAACTGCCGGCCTTCGAGGAATTGATTGCCGAGCTCGGAATCCCGGCGGAACAAACCGCCTACGTCGGCGACGATATCGTCGACCTGCCGGTCATGCGCCAGGTGGGCCTGGCGATTGCCGTGCAGGACGCACATGAACTGGTACTCAAACACAGCCACTGGCAAACACCCAGCAACGGGGGGCGTGGTGCCGCACGTGATGTTTGTGAAATGCTCATGCAGGCCCGGGGTGTACTCAAAGATGAACTGGACAGCTATCTGTGAATGCCAGACAAGCACTGCTGCTGATACTCCTTGCGGTTGCTACCGGCTGGTTCCTGCAAAAGCCGGAGATCGATAATCCGGCCTCAACAGCCCGCGCACAGGGACCGGACATGTTTGCAGACCGGATCGAGGTGACCGTTATGAACGAAACCGGTCAGGCCGTCTACCACATCACGGCTGATAACCTGATTCACTCCCCGGACACAGAGCGATTCGACCTGACCCGGCCTTTTATCGAACTCAGACGTGCCGCCGGAGACAACTGGAATATCACGTCCGAGCGCGGCCAAATGACTGATAATGGTGATGAACTCTGGTTTCTCGGTGAAGTGGACATCCATCGCCAGGGCGGCAAACCGCTGCATATACAAACCAGTGATCTGCTGGTTAAACCCGATGAAGAATTGGCCGAAACAGAGAATAAGGTCAG
>DAOVYA010000034.1 GCA_030635865.1 Gammaproteobacteria bacterium
GTCTCACCCTGAACAACAGTGATGCTGTTGAAAAGAAAGAAGCCGTCAACCTCAGCCTGATGTCTACGGCTGAAGATGACGATGAAGATAATGATGAGGATGAATTTCCAGGTAACGAGATGACCCCGGACAGGGCAACTGCTAGCTAGAACCCCAAAAAGGCAAACTCGCGCAAAGACGCAAAGGCGCAAAGAAGAACTAAAAATCCTTTGCCACAGAGGGCACAGAGAAATTCATTTGAATTAAATTAAAGAAGCCAAAATGGCTGCATTTAATTGGTTTTCTCTGTGTACTCTGTGCCCTCTGTGGCAAGTTGAATGTGTTTTTTTGGCGCCTTTGCGCCTTTGCGCCTTTGCCTACATGGATGTAGGTAAGGGGCGTGAGCAGGAGCGGAAGCTTTGCGCGAGTTGTTCATTTTAAAATAACTAATGGTTCTCGCTCACCATATTGATGGTGTACTTGGGAATCTCGATGACCAGGTCCTGGTCAGCTATAACGGTCTGGCAACTCAAACGCGAGTCAGGGTCCAGCCCCCACGCCTTGTCCAGCAAGTCATCTTCTTCCTCTTCCGATTCGACAAGGGACTCGGCCCCTTCCCGAATATAGACATGACAGGTCGTACAGGCGCAGGACTTTTCACAAGCATGTTCAATTTCAATACCGTTCTTCAATGCCGCATCGCAGATTGTCGTGCCTGCTTCGACTTCGATAACGGCACCCTCCGGGCATATTTCCTCGTGCGGTAAAAAAATGATCTGTGGCATAACAATATTGGTCCCGGCACCTGCTACAATAATAAATTATGAAGACTTGAAGTCATCGACACGATGTCCCGCCATTGCTTCACGAATACTCGCGTTCATACGGCGCTCTACATAGCTGCTACTGGCATTCTCAACCGCCTCGATCGCCTGCTTGATTGCGCGATAATCATCACCCTTGCGCTTTTCTTCAAGCCTTGCTGCTGCAGCATCAATAGCGCGACGCTCGGTATCATCCAGCAGCCTGTCGCCATCCGCCACCAGGGCTGCGTGCAGCGACTCCAGTACACGGTCCGCCGCTACCTGCTCTTCACGCAGACGGCGGTTATCCCTGTCATCTCCCGCATGCTCCATGGAGTCCCTGAGCATGGTTTCGATTTCATTATCGCTCAAACCATAGGATGGCTTCACCTCGATACTGCTTTTGACCGATTGCGTCTGTTCCTCTGCGGTTACACTCAGGAGGCCATCCGCGTCCACCTGGAAGGTCACTTTTATACGCGCCGCACCCGCCACCATTGGCGGAATATCGTGTAATTCAAATTTTGCAAGCGAGCGGCAATCATCAACCAGATCGCGCTCACCCTGTACAACATGCAATGACATGGCCGTCTGGCCATCCTTGAACGTGGTGAACTCCTGTGCCCGTGCCGTGGGTATCGTGGTATTTCGCGGGATAATCTTCTCTGCCAGGCCACCCATGGTTTCAATTCCAAGCGACAACGGGATAACATCAAGTAATAACACCTCTTCATCAGGCTTGTTTCCCACAAGAATGTCCGCCTGGATCGCAGCCCCAACAGCGACCACCCTTTCAGGATCTATATCCTGCATGGGCTCGGTTGCAAAGAATTCCGTAACCCGTTCACGCACCAGTGGCACCCGGGTTGAACCACCCACCATTACCACGGAGCCGATGTCGCTTGCACGCAAGCCGGCATCACGCAAGGCGCGCCGGCAGGGTATAAGGGTTTTTTCCACCAGTGTTCCGGTCAACTCGTTAAACTGTTCGCGTGTCAGGGTGCCGGTCCAGCCTGAACCATCCTGCAGGTCCACCCGGATATCTGTTGAATCACTTATCGACAGGGCCTCCTTGGCAGTTCGCGACACCTGCAGCAAGTGCCGCATTTGCACATGACCGGCATCCTCTGCGATGACGGCCTGCTGCATTAACCAGTTCGCCAGCAAACGATCGATGTCATCGCCGCCCAGTGCACTATCACCGGCCGTCGACAAAACCTCGAAAACACCCTTGTTCAGCTTCAGAATGGAGATATCAAATGTGCCACCACCCAGGTCATAGATGGCAACATGGCCTTCAGCACCCTGGTCGAGGCCGTAGGCAACAGCTGCCGCCGTCGGCTCATTCAACAGGCGCAGTACATTTAGTCCAGCCAGTCTTCCGGCGTCCCTGGTTGCCTGGCGTTGCGCATCATCAAAATAGGCAGGCACCGTAATCACCACACCCTGTAACTCACCACCGAGCGTCTCTTCAGCACGCACCTTGAGGACTCGCAGGATCTCGGCTGACACCTCGACGGGGCTGACATCCCCGCCTGCTGTGTGTAACAGGGGCATACCGCTTGACCCCGGGACAAACTCATACGGCAGTCGGGTACCGATATGCTTTACATCATCAACTCCGCGCCCCATCAGGCGTTTCACAGATGCAATTGTATTCAGAGGATCTTCTGTCGCAGTTTCCAGCGCCGCCTGCCCGACAACCGGTTCTGCATCTGCAGAATAACGCACAACCGAGGCCAACAGGTGACCGTCATTATTATCCGGCAGGGTCTCCGCCACACCACTGCGCACACTCGCAACCAGCGAGTTGGTTGTTCCGAGATCAATGCCCGCGGCAAGTCGGTGTTCATGCGGCGCCGTCGACTGACCCGGTTCTGATATTTGCAGTAGTGCCATCTGGTATCCGTTTAACTAGCGTGCAAAGCGCCCTTTTCAGGGAATCTCTGATTAATTATAGAACCCCGTCATTGCGAGCGAAGCGAAGCAATCTCATGAATCTGGCAGCGGAGTCAATCTGAAAGAGATTGCCGCGTCACTGCGTTCCTCGCAATGACGTATTAATCAGAGGTTCCTGAGCCAAACTCATCCTCCAGGTCAGCTTCCAGCTCCCTGGCCTCTTCCTGCAAGCGCCTGAAGAACTGCATTTTGGTCAGGCTGTCTGCCGCGGCATCCAGACTGTCCGCATCCGCCTTGCCAAACTGGCCCTGCAATGTTCCGACGAGCCTGTCGATGTCTGCAGCAATCCTGTCCATGATCCTGCCAAGCCTGGAAAATGCATCTTCACTGCCACGCACGTCTGCCAGCGCATCCCGCAACTCCATCTGCTCTATCAGGAATTCCGTATCACTGGTTGTGTTACGTTCATCATCATGCTCACGGCCATCCAGTTCCAGTAAATAACGCCCGCGCATTAACGGGTCTTTCAGGATCCGGTATCCCTCGTTGATTTGCATAGCCTGCTGCATCGAGATACGCCGTTCCTGGTCACTTGCATTGACAAAGCGATCGGGGTGTACGTTACGCTGAAGCTCCCGGTAGTTCCGGTCAAGCACCTCCTGGTCCACATCAAATGACTGTGGCAAACCGAAAAGCTCAAAGTGGGTTGTGGGAAAGTCAGCAGCCATATCAGAAACGCACAAGCCAGGAAAGCCCTTGTTTATTCGTCATTGCGAGGAACAAAGTGACGCGGCAATCTCATTCAGATTGACGCCGCTGCCAGATTCATGAGATTGCTTCGCTGGCCGTTCCCGGCTCCTGCCTCCCACGGCACTTGTACATCCATGTACATCGCGCTCGCAATGACGGGAATTTTTAAATAATGCAGTACTTTCCTAGATGTTAAAACTCTCTCCGCACCCGCATTCATCCTTGACGTTGGGGTTGTTGAACTGGAAGCCTTCATTCAAACCTTCCTTTGCGTAATCCAGTTCGGTCCCATCCAGGTATACCAGGCTCTTTGGATCGACCAGTATCCTGACATTCTGGTCCTCGAAGACGACATCATCATCCTCCACCTGGTCCGCGTACTCCATGACATAGGCCATTCCGGAACAACCCGTGGTTTTTACACCAAGGCGCAAACCCACGCCCTTGCCACGCTGTTCAAGGAATGACTTTACGCGTTCTGCCGCAGCAGTTGTCAATGTAATTGCCATCGTGCGCCTGCTAGTGTGCTGCCCACTGCACAGAGTCGAGGTCAATGCCCTCTTTGTACATATCCCAGAGCGGTGAAAGATCACGTAATTTACCGACCTTTTCCCTGACCCGATCGATAATGTAATCAACTTCCTCTTCCGTCGTGTATCGACCGATGGTAAAGCGGATGGAACTGTGCGCCAATTCATCGTTCCTGCCCAGCGCCCTGAGTACGTACGAGGGCTCAAGGCTGGAACTGGTACAGGCGGAACCGGAAGACACCGCCATATCCTTGAGCGCCATAATCAGGCTCTCGCCTTCAACATAGTTAAAGCTCGCATTCAGGTTACCGGTAACCCGGTGGTCCAGGTCGCCGTTGAGGTAGACTTCCTCCATTTCATTCAGGCCATTCCAGAGCCGGTCGCGTAATACCCTGATACGTTCGCCTTCTTCAACCATTTCTTCTTTCGCAATACGAAACGCCTCGCCCATGCCAACCAGTTGATGCGTCGCCAGTGTCCCGGAGCGCATACCGCGCTCATGCCCGCCACCGTGCATCTGGGCTTCTACCCGCACCCGCGGCTTGCGGCGTACATACAGGGCGCCAACACCCTTCGGGCCGTAAATCTTGTGGGCCGAGAAAGACATCAGGTCCACTTTCAGTTTTTCCAGGTCAATCTCGACCTTGCCGGCACTCTGTGCGGCATCGACGTGATAGATAATCTTGCGCTCACGACAGATTTCACCGATGGTGGCAATGTCCTGGATCACACCGATTTCGTTATTTACGTGCATGATACTGACCAGGACGGTGTCGTCGCGCAATGCGGCCTTGAATTTCTCGAGATCAAGCAGACCGTTTGGTTCCGGATCCAGGTAAGTGACTTCAAAGCCCTCGCGCTCCAGCTGGCGGCAGGTATCCAGTACGGCCTTGTGTTCAGTCTTCAGGGTTACGATGTGTTTGCCTTTCTTCTGATAGAAATGCGCAGCACCCTTGATGGCGAGGTTATCGGACTCGGTCGCGCCCGATGTCCAGACTATTTCCTTCGGGTTGGCATTAATCAATTGCGCCACATGGGAACGCGCCAGCTCTACGGCCGCTTCCGCTTTCCAGCCGAACTCGTGCGAACGTGATGCAGGGTTGCCAAACTGCCCCTGTCGTGTCAGGTAAGTGCACATCAACTTCGCCACACGCTCGTCTACGGGCGTAGTCGCCGAATAATCCATGTAAATAGGTATGCTAATGTTCATTCAAGTACCCTGGTTCATTCCTGCAGCCGTTGCTCTCAGGCCACCGTTTTGCTCAATCCGGGGTGGGTCGGCATTACACCGCTTTGCTGTCGACGCACCACCGCGTTAACCCTGTCACGTTCAAGAAAGCTGGCCAGCGTAATACCCTCGAGAAAATCAAAGATCTTTTTGCCGAGCTTGTCCCATAGTTCGTGTGTCAGACAACGCTCGCCATCCTGGCAATTTTCATTACCCTCGCACGAAGTCGCATCAATACCCTCGCCAATGGCATTGATTATCATGGCGACTGATATCTCTTCCGGCGTCCGGGACAGCCGGTAACCGCCACCGGGACCCCGTAAACCCTCTACCAGCCCGTTTTTTTTCAAACGCGCAAATAACTGCTCAAGGTATGACAGCGAAATACCCTGTGTCTCGGATATATCCGCCAGGGTGACAGGACCTCCCTCATAGTGGATCGCAAGATCCAGCATGGCTGTCACTGCATAACGTCCCTTGGTTGATAACCGCATAACCGCTGTCCACCCGCCTGCTTCAAGACAGGCCAATCGCTAATAACCTAGTAAATTACTCAGGTACTAATTATGAGGGAGTTCTGCGAAACTGGCAAGTTCTGAAACCTGCCTAGAAGAGATATACGGAGTGGAAAAATCCTTCAGGATTCGACAATAAGTCGCGATTGCTCAACGATTTCCGGAATATCATCTGTTGGCAGGATAATCCGTCCCGGAATAAAGCGGTGACCTTGCATCAGGCTGTATCCCAGCCACTTCTGCAAGAAACGGTTCATGCGCCATTTCTCGGTCAGTGAATAGCTGTTATACATCCTGTTGTAAACGGCATTGCGGAAGCCTCGCCGCCGACCACAGGAAATGACCTCACAGACCTGCGCATCATGATACATGCGTACGCGCATGTCCGGTGCAGGAAAGCGGCCTTCCCTGTCATTAAAGTAGTAAGTCAGGTTAAAGGTTGTGGTGAATTTACAGCGTTCGGTGATACGTACATGCAGGTCCAGCGCACCGGCAACCCTGGAAATCATCTCGTCCGGTACTGCATCGAGATCGGGCACCAGGTTTCGCAACCTGATGTAGCTGCATTCATACAATTCCATTAAACCCGCAAAGTTTTTTGTCGGGATTCCATGATGCAAAAATTGTCTTACTGTACAGTGCATATTCAAATCATATCATTGTTGAGCGAGTTCAAAATCAGCCTTGCAGCCCCTTGAATGGTAGTATTTCAACCACTATCGGCGATAATAAACATATCTTGACCAGACTTACACGGTTGACAATTCATCTTATTCATGTCTAAAACCGGCATCATAGCCCTGCTGTACAAACATCTGCCCGAACAGTGCGTGTTGTCACGCGCTGAAGAACTTCGTCCCTACGAGTGTGATGGCCTGTCGGCCTATCGCCAGCTACCCATGGTGGTTGTCATCCCGGAAACGCTGGAACAGGTCCAGTCAACACTGCGGCTGTGCTCCGAACAGAAGGTTCCCGTTGTTGCGCGTGGTGCAGGCACCGGGCTTTCGGGTGGTGCACTGCCACTGGCAGGTGGCGTACTACTGGTGCTTTCAAGGTTTAATCGAATTCTCGAAATTGATACGCAGAACCGGGTGGCGCAAGTTCAGCCCGGCGTTACCAATCTTGCGATTTCGGAGGCCGCTGAACCTTATGGTCTGTACTACGCACCCGATCCCTCTTCACAGATCGCCTGTTCAATCGGGGGCAACGTTGCGGAGAATGCAGGCGGCATTCACTGCCTCAAATACGGATTGACGGTGCATAACATCCTGTCGCTCGAGGTACTCACCATGGAAGGTGAGGCCATCACCATTGGAAGCCAGGCCCTGGACAGTCCCGGCTATGACCTGCTCGCGCTGATGACCGGCTCGGAAGGCCTGCTCGCTGTCATCACCGGGGTTACGGTTAAATTATTACCCCGGCCGGAAACCGCGCAGGTTGTCCTCGCTGCTTTTGGATCAGTCGAAGCAGCCGGTGCAGCCGTGACCGCAGTCATCGCCAGTGGCATCATCCCGGCCGGGCTCGAGTTACTCGACAGGCCAGCCATTCATGCCGTGGAAAAATTCAAGCACTGCGGCTATCCCGTGGATGCAGCCGCTATCCTTTTGTGTGAAGTCGATGGCACCCGTGAAGACGTTACCGCGCAGACCGGGCAGGTAAACAGGGTATTCAGGCAAGCCGGTGCCTTTGAACAGCGGGTCTCGCATAACGAGGAAGAACGGCAGGAATTCTGGGCCGGCAGAAAGGCGGCCTTCCCGGCCATGGGACGCCTGTCACCGGATTATTATTGCATGGACGGTACCATCCCGCGTAAACACCTCGCATTTGTACTCAACGAAATCGAGACGCTGTCGAAGGAATACGGCCTGCCAATCTGTAATGTCTTTCACGCGGGCGACGGCAATCTCCATCCACTGATCCTTTATGATGCCAACCAGCCCGGGGAACTGGAACGTACCGAGGAACTGGGCGGGAAAATCCTGGAGTTGTGCATTTCCGTTGGCGGCACCATTACCGGCGAACACGGCGTTGGCCTGGAAAAAATCAACCAGATGTGCGTGCAGTTCAATACCGCCGAACTACAACAGTTCCATGCCGTGAAGCAGGCGTTTGATCCCGAACAATTGTTGAACCCGGGCAAGGCCATCCCCACTCTGCACCGCTGTGCCGAGTTCGGCGCCCTGCATGTGCATGACGGCAAACTGCCACACCCTGAACTCGAGCGGTTTTGATTAATAGTACTGATGAGCGATCACAAAAACATCAGGGAAAGGATTCGTGACGCGGTGTCCAGCCGCACAGCGCTTGCCATCCAGGGTGGCGGCAGCAAACACTTTTACGGGCGCACGACACAGGGCGAGACCCTGGCTGTCGGCGACTACCGTGGCATTATTGACTACACGCCATCCGAGCTGGTGATCTCTGCACGCGCGGGCACACCACTCGCCGAACTGGAAACCCGGCTCGCGGAACAGGGCCAGATGCTGCCCTTTGAGCCTCCGCATTTTGGTGATCATGCAACTCTCGGCGGAACCATCGCCTGTGGCCTGTCCGGCCCGCGCCGGCCCTGGGCCGGTGCCGCTCGTGACTTTGTCCTCGGCGTCAACTGCATCAGCGGCAACGGTGAGTACCTGCGCTTCGGCGGGCAGGTCATGAAAAATGTTGCCGGCTATGACCTGTCACGCACACTCACCGGGTCGCTCGGCACACTCGCCGTGTTACTCGACATTCATTTAAAAGTATTGCCGCGCCCGGAAACCAGCACGACGATTCGACAATCCTGCAGCGCGGCAGCCGCGTTGCAACGCATGAACCAGTGGGCAGGAAAGCCCGTGCCCCTGTCCGGCGGCTGTTATATGGACGGACACCTGACTGTGCGATTGTCCGGCACCACAGCCGGCGTGCAGGCGGCAGCCGATAAACTCGGCGGAGATATTTTCGATTCACAGGAAACATTCTGGGAAGACCTGCGCGAACAACACCTCGATTTCTTCACCGGGGATACCCCGTTATGGCGGCTGTCCGTACCACCAGCCAGCGCACCGCTTGAACTGGACGGCGATTGGCTCATCGACTGGGGCGGCGCACAACGCTGGCTCAGGACCGGGCTGCCTGCCAGTACAATCCGTGCAGCCGTTGCGACCGTCGGTGGACATGCCACTCTGTTCAGCGGTGGCGATCGAGACAGTGATGTATTTCAACCATTGCCCCCTGCACTGCTCGCACTGCACCAGCGCATTAAACACACCTTTGACTCCGCCGGGATACTGAACCCGGGCCGGATGTACCCGGCCCTGTAAACCATGCAGACGACACTGCTGCCAGCCCTGCTGGAAACCACTACCGGACAGGAGGCCGACCAGATCCTGCGCAATTGCGTCCACTGCGGCTTTTGCAATGCAACCTGTCCAACCTACCAGCTGACCGGTGACGAACTCGACGGCCCCAGGGGAAGAATCTACCTGATCAAACAGGTGCTGGAGGGCGCTACCCCGACAAGAACCACGCAGCTGCACCTCGACCGCTGCCTGACCTGCCGCGCCTGCGAGACGACCTGCCCCTCCGGTGTGGATTACCACCACCTGCTGGATACCGGTCGCGAATTGATAGAGCAGAACGTAACGCGGCCCCTTCGGGAACGGTTGATGCATGGCGTACTGAGGGCGTTACTACCCTGGCCTTCCCGCTTCAAACCAATACTGAGGCTGGGCCAGGCAGTCCGCCCGTTGTTACCGGCAACACTCAGGCAGCGTATCCCCGTTTACCGGAAACCCGGGCACTTCACTGTTGCGCAAACACATGCACGCAGCATGCTGTTACTCGATGGCTGCGTACAACCCGTGCTGGCGCCACAGATCAACATGGCCACCCGTCGAGTACTGGATGCACTGGGGATCAACACGGTGATTGCTAACAATGGCGGTTGTTGTGGTGCGGTCAGTTTTCACCTCGGCGCGCCCGATGCAGCAAAAGATTTCATGCGCAATAATATTGATGCCTGGTGGCCGGCGATCGAACAGGGCGCGGAGGCCATCATCATTACAGCAAGCGGCTGCGCGCCGATGGTCAAGGAATACGCCCGCCTGCTGGCAGACGACCCGGCGTATGCAGACAAGGCGTCCCGGGTCAGTGCATTGGCAAAAGATATCAGCGAGGTTATCGCATCGGAAAATCCGGCCGGTCGGCTTGGACGTCCAGAAGACCGGACAAGGGTCGCGTTTCATTCACCCTGCACCTTGCAACACGGGCAGAACCTGGATGGTCTGGTCGAGAATATTCTGAAACAATCCGGGTATGA
>DAOVYA010000117.1 GCA_030635865.1 Gammaproteobacteria bacterium
GGTACCCGTGGGTGGTCCTTTGGCCTGTCCTACGACAGCTCACCGGTAACGGACAAGAACAGGACCATTGACCTGCCCATGGATGAAACGTGGCAGGCGGGTGCCAGTTATTTCGTGGACAGAAAAAAGCTCTCCTATGCGGTCGGTGCTTCCCTTATGTACCTGGGTGACAGCAAGGTGGACCAGACAGCCCAGGGCGTGCGCTTCAAGGGAGAGTTCGATACCAACCTGGTCTTTTCCCTGGGGGGCACAATACGTTACTGACTTAAAAGGGGCCGGATACATTTTTCGAATTAGATCAGAACTTGCAGCCCATTTGAGAGCGCAAAAATAAAGTCACATGCCCCTTCCCCAGGGTTCCGGGTAATGTCCATTTCACCTGAACAGGAACCGAAAATAATAATGCTTGCTCGTGTCGTTCTCCGGGTGATCCTGTGTGCTGTACTCTCCGCACCGGCGTTGGCGGTCGGACAGGACAGGCTGTCCATTTACACGGTTAACTACCCGCTACAGTATTTTGCGCAACGCATCGCGGCCGAACATGCAGATGTCGTGTTTCCCGCACCCGCTGACGAGGACCCCGCCTTCTGGCAGCCCTCCGTGGAAATCATCACCGGCTATCAAAAGGCCGACCTGATCCTGCTCAATGGTGCGAACTATGCGAAATGGGTCAATCGGGTTTCTCTGCCACGGCGCACGCTGGTGGATACCTCGGCGGCTTTCCGGGATCACTATATCCATGTAAAAGCGGGGACAACACACAGTCACGGCCCCGGTGGGGAACATTCCCATACCGGTATCGCCTTTACGACCTGGCTGGATTTCAGGCAGGCGGCGGAGCAGGCGCGGGCAATCACTGGCGCGATGACACGAAAGCAGCCGGCGTTGGAGGTAGTCTTCGAGCGCAATTTTGCAGCGCTGGAAGCCGATCTCCTGGATCTCGATAAACAGATTCAATCGATTGTGGCGAACAAAACGGATCTGCCCCTGGTGGCGTCGCATCCGGTTTACCAGTATTTTCAGCGCCGTTACGGGCTTAACTTGCAAAGCGTTATATGGGAACCGGACGAAGTCTCGGGCGAAGCACAATGGGCCGGGTTGGAACGAACCCTCAAGGAACATCCGGCCAGCTGGATGATATGGGAGGGCGAGCCACATCCGCAAAGCGTAAAGCGACTGCGTGGCCTGGGCGTGGGAAGCATCGTGTTCAATCCCGCAGGTAACCGGCCGGAAGAGGGCGATTTCCTCACGGTGATGCGGCAAAATGTAAAGCATCTACAGCGGGTTTTTAAATGAACGGTAAGGATTACTGTTGATTCACCATATGTTGCATTCTTTATGGAGTATTTTTTCTCGAGCAGTCCTGCTGCTCGCGGTTTTTTTATTGCCGTTGGAAAGCCACGCCGACTGGATCAACCTCACGGGGGCGGAGACTGCACCCAACATCGCCGAGATCTATGTGCTGGAAGACAGGGTGAAACTAACCCTGGAAGTTTATGTACGCGATCTCGAGACGTTCGAGGATTTGATACCGGACGATTGGGTAAAGGATAGCGCCACCGAAAGGCCGTCGCTGGAAGCGCGAATGCAGCATTTTGCGAATCGTACCCTCCAGGTGGTGACGGAATCCGGCGAAAAGCTGCCTGCCAGGCTTGAGCTGGTCGAGCCGCGGATGCGGGTCAACCGCAAGTCCCCCTATGCCGGAATGATCAACCCAATGACGCGCCAGCGGGTACCCGAGGCGCCGGCGGACAAGCGCGTGCTCTATGCCGAGATCAGCTACCCGTTCCAGCAGCGTCCCGCCGAACTGACCTTTATCCCGCCGCAGGACGAGGAAGGCCGGGCCAATGTCAGCATCGGCTTTATTGCCTATCACAAGTCTGTGCCCATTATCGATTTTCGTTACCTGGGTGCGCCAGCGCGGGTAGTGCTGGACTGGGACGATCCCTGGTATACGAAATTTGATAACCCCAACCTCAAGCGGCATCACAAGTCTGCCCTGATGTCGTTTCTCTACGTGGAGCCTTACGAGGTTCGTCACGAGATACTGACCCGGGTCAAAGACATGGGGGAGTGGATGGACCTTGGTCTGCGCGGCGATGAGTACATCGAGCTGGATGAGTTGGAGGGGCTTAAGCAACGTATCGGCGAGTTCCTGCTACAAAAAAATCCAGTACGAATTGATAGTAAAGAGATCAAGCCGATTCTGGACCGGACTAACTACGTCAAGGTGTCACTTACCGGAATCAAGCTGGTGGAGGTGCCCGAGCGACTGGAGATCTCCACCGCCATTGTCGGCGTTATCATCACCTACCTGACAGACGGTCCGCCGCAGGAAGCAACGGTGGGCTGGGAGCTGTTTACCGACCAGGTGCAGCGCGTACCCGCCCCGGCGACCGATCCCGCGGGACCTTTACAGACCTTTCTGACCCCGGATGACAGCGTCCACACCTGGACGAATTTCCTCAAGAACTACACTGTACCGACGGTGCAGGAGGTCACGGTGCGGGGCTCCCTGGGTGAGATGAAGCTTCCGGTTGGTACGCTTGCTGCGTTGGTTCTGTTATTGCCGCTCGGCGGGTTGCTGGTTCGCCGATTCCGGCGCGGTGCGCCGGTGAAGGGGATAGTGGCTGCCGCCGTGGTGCTGGTCGTCGGGGGTATTGCGAGTTATCCATACGCGCAGGTGGCCTTCGCGCGTCCTTCCATGGTGGCCGGTGACCTGGAAGATGAACAGTCGAAAGCATTGTTGCAGACATTGTTGAAAAACGTCTACCGCGCCTTCGACTTTCGTGAGGAAGAGGATGTCTACGATAAGCTGGCGCTGACCGTGAAGGGCGAGCTGTTAGCGGAACTCTACCTGCAGAACCGCAAGTCCTTTGCGATTAAAAAGGCCGGCGGTGCACAGGCAAAGATCAGGGAAGTCGATATTCAGCAGGCGCAGGCAAGACGGCTGGAGGGTGGTTCGCTGGGCTACGCAATCACGGGACGCTGGACAGCACTTGGCACGGTTGGGCATTGGGGACATATACATACGCGGCAGAACCTCTACGATGCCGTGATAACGGTCGATGCGATGGATGGCCGCTGGAAGATCACGGATCTTGAACTACTGGAAGAACGGCGCATTGATCCGAATGCGCCTGTTACGACAGCTGTATCGGCAGCAGGTAAACTCTGAAGTGCCGTCATTGCGAGCGAAGCGCGGCAATCCCGTAATCAGGAGTCAGTCATTTAAAGATTGCTTCGTCACGTTGTTCCTCGCAATGACGGGTTAATTTATGTTTCCTCGGGTCATTGAGGTTTATGGGTGACAGCATGATAGAGATCCGCGCACTCGAATTTACTTATCCCGATTCCGACTTCTTCCTGCGGATTCCGTCTTTTCAGATCGATAAGCAGGAGAAGGTGGCGGTGATTGGTCCCAGCGGGTCAGGCAAGACCACGTTGCTGAACCTGGTGGCTGGTATCCTGGTACCCGAACACGGGACAGTGCGTTGTGGTGGTAGCGATATCAGCGCATTGGGTGATGCCGCCCGCCGCGATTTTCGTATCACTCGCATCGGTTTCGTCTTCCAGGATTTTGAGTTGCTTGATTATCTGGGTATGCTGGATAACGTCCTGCATCCCTACCGAATCTCGAAGGCACTCAAGCTGACTCGCGAAGTGCGCGAACGGGCAGGGGACTTGTTGCAACAGATGGGTCTTGGCGACAAACTGACGCACGGGGTGGGACGGTTGTCCCAGGGTGAGAAACAGCGCGTGGCCATATGCCGAGCCCTGTTGCCTTCACCGCAACTGGTGCTTGCCGACGAGGCGACAGGCAACCTCGACCCGCGCAACAAGGGACACATCCTGGATCTGCTGTTCGAGGCCGTGCAGGCTCATGGTTCTACCTTGCTTGCCGTTACCCACGATCACGAACTGCTGCCCCGTTTTGACCGCACCATCGATTTCAATGACTTTCTCGGTGGAACGGGAAGCTGATGGACAGCTTGTATATTGCCTGGAAGTACATCAGCTTCTACAAGGCGCGTACGGCGACACTGGTTGCCTGCGTAACGCTGATCGCTGTTTTGCCACTGGCGCTGGAGTTATTGCTGGACGAGAGCGAGCAGCAGTTATTGTCGCGCGCGGATTCGACCCCGCTGTTGCTGGGTACAAAGGGGAGTTCGCTGGACCTGGTGATGAACGGCCTGTACTTTGATGACGAAGTGCCTGAACTTATTTCCATGAGCGCGGTGGACGCGATCGATGCATCCGGTTTGGCGACACCCATCCCCTTGTATATACGTTTTCAGGCGCGTGGGTTTCCAATTGTCGGAACGAGTCTGGATTATTTTGACTTCCGCGGGTTGCGTATTGCACAGGGCCGCCAGCTGGCTCTGCTCGGTGAGTGCGTCATTGGTGCCGAGGTGGCCGAACGGCTTGGACTATCCCCCGGAGACAGTTTGTTGTCATCACCGGAGACCCTGTTTGACCTTGCGGGTGTCTATCCGCTAAAGATGAAAGTAGTCGGTGTACTGGCGCGCAGCTACACGCCGGACGACCTGGCAGTGCTGGTCGATCTGAAAACCGCCTGGGTGGTGCAGGGGCTGGTGCATGGTCATGAGGATGTGACCCGGACCAGGGATGCCAGTGTGGTCATGAAGCGGGGTGAAGGTAATGTCATTGCCAACGCCAAACTGGTGGAATACACCGAGATATCGTCGGAAAACATCGACAGCTTTCATTTTCACGGGACCCCGGATGACTACCCGCTAACCGCCGTACTGGCGCTGCCAGATCATGAGCGCTCCGGCACCATCCTGCGCGGGCGCTATCTCGATGCGGAGAGTCCTTACCAGCTCGTGGTGCCCGGCGATGTCATCGATGGTCTTCTGGCCAATATCTTCCGCATCAAAAATGTTCTGGATGCTGTGATACTCCTGGTCGGGATCGCGACTGCCCTGGCACTGATACTGGTGTTCGCCCTGTCACTCAGGCTGCGTAAACGTGAGATCCTCACCGTATTCCGGATAGGCGGCAGTCGCTCGACGATAACTCGTCTTCTGGCGGCGGAAATCGCAATCATTCTGCTGGTGAGTGGGCTGTTCTGTGCGGTGGCCATTGCCGTTGTCGATCGTTATAGCAATGGCTTGGTAAGAAGTCTCTTCATTGGATAATGTCCGACTCCGGTTGCGTCCTGGCGCGAAATTGGATTTTCTCTGTGAATGCTGAACTAGCTATCCTGCCAGCGCCTGAAGACCAGGGTGGCGTTGGTGCCGCCAAAGCCAAAGCTGTTGGACATCATGGTGTTCACGCCGGCATTGTCGATACGTTCACGTATGATCGGGAAACCTGCACCTGCAGGGTCAAGCTCGGTGATGTTGGCCGATTCGGCAAGGAAGTCTTCCTGCATCATGAGCAAGGAAAAGATGGCTTCATGTACCCCGGCAGCACCCAGAGAATGCCCTGACAGGGACTTGGTCGAACTGATCTTCGGAAGCTTGTCGCCAAAGACTGTGCGCATGGCTTCCAGTTCACGCATATCACCGACCGGGGTACTGGTGCCATGGGCATTGATATAGTCAATAGGCTCTTCAACAGTGGCCATGGCCTGCTGCATGCAGCGTACTGCACCTTCACCGGATGGCTGTACCATGTCGTAACCATCAGACGTGGCACCGTAGCCAACGAGTTCAGCGTAGATTTTTGCCCCACGCTGTTTGGCATGTTCAAGTTCTTCCAGCA
>DAOVYA010000279.1 GCA_030635865.1 Gammaproteobacteria bacterium
CAGGGCAATCCCCGCATGCTTGTGCGGTGCAATATTAATTCCGGCAATACGTGCCATTTAAATCATCTCCAAACACGATGTTAGTAAACGCGGCGCGAAAAGCAGGTAAGAATAGTCTCTTACCGCTATAAAATCAAACCCAAACAAACGCCTGTGTACCCATAACCTGGCGCCCCGTATGGGCAATAACTATCAGGATTTCAATGTCTTGCATACTATACGTGCCTGCTCAGCCCTGGCGCTGTTTGTGGCGTCCATCCTTGCAGATGACCCGCACCACACCATTGCGCCGCACGACCTTGCAGTTACGACAGATACGCTTGACTGAAGCACGCACTTTCATTTCATTTCACCTCTAGCTAAATCCACTGCTTAACGCAGCATCCCCGCGCGACCCTGCCCCTTCAGGTTCGCTTTTTTCATCAGGCCACTATATTGATGCGACACCAGATGCGTCTGAACCTGTGACATAAAATCCATGGTCACCACGACAATAATCAACAATGATGTGCCACCAAAGTAAAATGGCACATTCCAGTAAAGAATAAGAAACTCGGGCATCAGGCATACCAGCGTAATATAGGCGGCCCCGGCTGTGGTCAGCCTGGTCATGACACCATCGATATAAGTTGCCGTTTGTTCACCCGGTCGTATACCCGGAATAAAGGCGCCCGACTTCTTGAGGTTCTCTGCTGTGTCCTTTGCATTGAATATCAGGGCCGTATAAAAGAAACAGAAAAACACTATTGCCAGTGCATAAAAAACCACGTACAGCGGTTGTCCGGGCGATAATGTGGCTGAAATATCACGCAACCAGCCCATACCTTCATTGGCACCGACCCAACTGCCCATGGTTGCCGGAAACAGGATAATGCTGGATGCAAAAATCGGCGGAATCACGCCAGCCATATTCAACTTCAGCGGTAAATGCGAACTCTGCGCTGCATAGACCTTGCGCCCTTGCTGACGCTTTGCGTAATTAACAGTAATTCGCCGTTGTCCGCGCTCAACAAATACCACAAATGCTGTAACCGCAAGAATCAGCGAAAACAGGATGAGAACCGTCAGAACATTCATCTCGCCGGTACGCACAAGTTCCAGTGTACCGCCTATTGCCGATGGTAACCCCGCTACAATACCTGAGAAGATAATAATCGAGATGCCGTTCCCGATACCGCGCTCTGTAACCTGTTCACCCAGCCACATCAGGAAAACTGTCCCGGTAACCAATGTCAAAATCGCCGTCAGTACAAAACCACCGCCCGGATTAATAACAAGATTACTGCCTGCTATCTGCTGCCCCTGCAGTGCAGTTGAAATACCAAAAGCCTGCATGGTTGCAAGTCCAACTGTCCCGTACCGCGTGTACTGAGTCATCTTGCGACGACCCTCTTCTCCACCTTCCTTTTTAAGCTGCTCCAGTGACGGCACCGTTACCGACAACAGGTTCATGATGATTGATGCCGAGATGTAAGGCATGATGCCAAGCGCAAACAGTGAAAGACGTTCCAGCGCACCACCGGAAAACATATTAAACATTTCCAGGATCGTACCGCGCTGCTGCTCTACCAGGCCCGCCAGCACTACCGGGTCAATTCCCGGCAATGGAATAAAGGAACCGATCCTGAAAACCATGATGGCGCCAAGGACGAAAAAGAGCCGCTGACGCAACTCTTTAATCTGCCCCAGGCCCGCAGCAGCGCCGGTAGCTGAAGAACCTATAGCCATTTAGTCCTCGACCTTGCCACCGGCCGCCTCGATGGAGGCTCGCGCACCCCTGGTGACCTGTATACCCTTCACTGTGACGGCCTTATCGATTGCGCCTGATGCGATCACCTTGACTCGCCGGGTAAGACGCGAAACCAGATTGGCCTTTTTCAAGGCCTCAAGATCAACGACATCACCTTCAACAAGCGTTAATTCATGCAAACGCAGCTCGTCCGCAAAACGTGACTTGCGCGAGCTAAAACCAACCTTGGGCAAACGGCGCTGCAGCGGCATCTGGCCACCTTCAAAACCAATCTTGTGGAATCCACCGGAACGTGATTTCTGCCCCTTATGGCCGCGGCCACAAGTCTTGCCCAGACCGGAACCGATACCACGACCAACGCGTTTGGCGTCTTTTTTGCTGCCAGCAGCCGGTTTTAATGTATTCAGGCGCATCACTCAGTCCTCGACCCTTACCATGTAAGAAATCTTGTTAATCATGCCGCGTACTTCCGGCGTGTCATCCAGCTCAACCGTATGACGAATTCGACGCAAGCCAAGACCACGTACCGTGTCCCTGTGACTGCGCAAACGCCCGCTGGAGCTTTTCGTCTGTGTGACCCTGATTTTTTTTGGACCAGCCATAATTTACCCCAGGATTTCCTCAACTGTTTTACCGCGCTTCCTGGCCACCTCTTCCGGGCATGTCATTTCTTCAAGCCCGCGCATGGTTGCACGCAGCATATTCATTGGGTTGTTGGAGCCAATACACTTTGCAAGCACATTGTGCACACCAACGACTTCAAAGACAGCGCGCATCGCACCGCCGGCAATAATTCCAGTGCCTTCAGACGCAGGCTTCATGAATATCTTGGCTGCACCATGACGGGCAGTTATCGGATATTGCAGGGTACCGTCTTTCAGGTTAACGGAGATCATGTTCTTGCGGGCGGACTCCATTGCCTTCTGGATGGCAACCGGAACTTCACGGGCCTTGCCATAGCCATAACCAACCCGGCCTTCACCATCACCGACGACTGTTAATGCCGTAAAGCCAAACTGGCGGCCGCCTTTTACAACCTTGGCCACGCGATTTACCGTGATCAGCTTTTCCAGCAGTCCGTCACCTTGTGCCTGTGCATCTATTCTTGCCATACCTAAACCCTGATTAGAATTCGAGACCGCCTTCGCGTGCGGCCTCCGCAAATGCCTTCACGCGGCCATGATATTTAAAACCGGAGCGGTCGAATGCAACCGCAGTAATGCCGACGGCCTTTGCCCGCTCGGCTACAAACTTGCCAACAACCGATGCAGCGGCTGCTCCACCGG
>DAOVYA010000308.1 GCA_030635865.1 Gammaproteobacteria bacterium
GGAAAACAGGTGCCGGAGCACATTTCCCTTTGATGAGGTTATTCGTCTTTGCGAGGAACGAAGTGACGCGGCAATCTCGTCAAGTCCGCTGCCAGCTTCACGAGATTGCCGCGCTTTGCTCGCAATGACGGGACAAATTAAGGAAAAGCTGGTATCTGACCCCTTGAACAACTTTAGGAGATTGCTTCGTTCCTCGCAATGACAGGGTAAAACGTGGTCTGTCCCTGATTGTTACTATACTTGGTTGAGTATGGCCAGCCGATTCCTGATTCTGTTTTCTTTTCTCGCGATGTTTTCGAGCTTTACTCCTGCTGGGCAGGAGGATAGCGATATGAAACCGGAGCAGAGTGTTTGCGGGCTGAAAGAACCTTTTATTTTCTGGCTATGGAGCAGTATGGCTGGCAGCCCGAATGCAGATCGATTGACAGGATTGCGAAATGTTGAGGATATATCTTTTGAGACAAAAGATAACAGGATACTGCGTGGTTACAAACTGAAAGCAACCGGGCGTGAAGGGCAGGTGTCTTCGCCGAAGGGTTACCTGCTGGTCATGCAGGGAAATGCCATCCTGGCAGATCAAATTATCGGTGAGTTTTCGCATTTTTCATCAGCAGGGTTTGATGTTTATGTCTATGATTTTCGCGGCTATGGTCGGTCTGACGGCAAGCGGCGACTGAAAGCAATGATTAGTGACTATGTGGAAATTCTCGCTGCACTCAATGCATCCGGTTATGAGCAAAAATTCGTCTACGCCATGTCGTTCGGTGGTATTGCGTTCCTGGATGGATTTGAATCACATGGCAGGCTGGACCGCGTTATTATCGATTCTGTGCCGAGTCGTTTGTCTGATTACGGGTGCCCGTCAGAGTATGATCCCGTTAACCATCTTCCGGAAGATTGTAGTCATTTCCTGTTTATTGCCGGGCAGAATGACAGGGTGGTCCCGCCCTCCATGTCACAGGAATTAGTGGAAGCGGCACAACAGCGAAGTGCTGTGATACTGAGGGATGAAACGTTTGGGCACCCTTTCATGGATTCTGACCGGTCGGTGCATCGGCGGCGCATGCAGGAAATTGAAAACTACCTGCTGGAGAAAACAGGTGTCGGAGCACATTTATCGCTAATATAAGCAGGAAATGTGCCCTGACATCATTTCTCGCAAGTGGCTTGCATCGGTCGTCCGCTGGGGCGTCGTCCTGGGTGTCATCCTGGCGGGGAGCCAATTCATGACAGGCATGCCCGGTAGCTCCTGGTCGGGTCCGCTGCCACCCCTGAGCGGCGAGGAACAGCTGATCCATGACAACCTCAAGCGTCATGTCGCGGAGTTGGCGGGCCGGATCGGCGAGCGCAACGTCTGGCGCCCCGAGGCGCTGGCGGCTGCCGCCGGGTATATCCGCAAGACCCTTGAAGGCGCGGGCTACGCGGTCAGCGTCCAGCCCTTTCCCAGCCACGGTCTGACCGTGAACAATCTCGAGGCCGTGCTGCCTGGACACGGTGCAGCGGATGAAATCATTGTCGCCGGGGCGCATTATGATTCGGTGGCCGGCACCCCGGGGGCCAACGACAATGCCTCGGGTGTGGCCTCCCTGCTGGAGCTTGCCCGGCTGCTTGCCGGGAGGGCGCTGCCGCGTACCGTGCGCTTCGTGGCCTTTGCCAATGAGGAAGCGCCGTTCTTCTACGGTGACGAAATGGGGAGTAACGTGTATGCCACCCGTGCGCGTGCGCAAGGCGAGCGCATCGAGGCGATGCTCGCACTGGAGACGATCGGTTATTACACCGGTCAACCGGGCAGCCAGTGGTATCCCTTTCCGTTCAGTTTCTTCTACCCGGATACCGGTAATTTCATCGGCTTCGTGGGCGATCTTTCGTCCCGGCGCCTGGTCCGCCGGGCGATCGGGGCGTTCCGTGCATCGACGGCGTTTCCCTCGGAAGGCGTGGCGGCGCCGGGCCGGATGAAGGGTGTGCACTGGTCGGACCACTGGTCATTCTGGCAGGCAGGTTACCCGGCCATCATGGTCACGGACACGGCGCTGTACCGTTACCCGCACTACCATGCGGCGACCGACACACCGGAGAAGCTTGATTACACCAGCCTGGCAAGAGTGACCGGCGGGCTGGCGGACGTTATCGCGGCGCTCGCTTCGCAATGACGAATAAATCAGGGATTCATTAACTCTATTTCTCCGGCGAAGGTGTAAAGTGTTCCGGCTGGCTTTTTTCCAATACCATGACGAAACCTGCCATGTGCTATCGGTATTTCCTATGCATTTTATGCTTATGTTGCGTGCTCACGGGAGGGGTGATGGCCCAGTCGCGTGAAACGATCATGCTGCCGCAGCCGGCGCATGCCGCTGACAAGTCCCTGGAAGAACTCCTGCGGCAGCGCCGCTCGGTGCGCGACTACCAGCCCGCCGCGCTGCAGTTGTCGGATATCAGCCAGTTGCTCTGGGCGGCGCAGGGTATTACCCACCCGAGGGGTTTTCGCACGGCGCCCTCGGCCGGTGCACTCTATCCACTCGAACTCTACGTGGTCGCAGGCAATGTAAACGACCTGGCGGCCGGCGTGTATCACTACCAGGCAGACGGCCATCGGCTGGCCAGGATGCAAAGCGGTGATCAACGCAAACCACTGGCGCAGGCTGCACTTGCACAGACCTGGATCAGGGACGCGGCGGCCGTGGTGGTGTTTGCAGCGGTGTATGACCGCACCACGCGTA
>DAOVYA010000312.1 GCA_030635865.1 Gammaproteobacteria bacterium
GCCAAGGGTGGTTTCTATCATGCCGGACAGGTGTGCGTATCTGTGCAGCGTGTCTTCTGCCATGTTTCGATTGCACGTGAATTTGCGGGCAGGCTTGCAGAAATTGCCCGTGGACTTGCTGTGGGTGATCCGGCGCTGGCCACGACCGAAGTAGGTCCATTGATCCGTCCGCGGGAAGTGGACCGCGTCCATGAATGGGTGCTTGAAGCAGTTGATGCAGGCGCGGAAAAATTGTGCGGGGGTGAAGCTCTTTCCGGTAATTGCTACGCCCCGACCGTACTCTATAACCCGCCGGATGATGCAAAGGTATCGCAACAGGAGATCTTCGGGCCCGTTGTGTGTGTCTACAGTTATGATGATATGGATAGCGCAATCGAACAGGCCAATGCGCTGCCGGTAGCCTTTCAGGCGGCGGTTTTTACCAGTGATCTGGAAACTGCGTTACATTGTTACCGGAACCTGGATGCCTCGGCTGTAATGGTGAATGACCATACGGCCTTTCGTGTGGACTGGATGCCGTTTGCGGGCCTGCGGCAATCGGGTCTCGGTACAGGCGGTATTCCCTATACCTTCCACGACATGCAGATTGAAAAAATGCTGGTGATGAGATCCGGGGCTCTGTCGGATTGATGAACAATCAGAGGCGTTTTCCGGCCAGTGTCGGCGTCTTGTCGGTGCGGGTTTCCAGTTTCAGATAGCTTACCAGCCGGACGCTGCCCTCGGCATGCAGGGTAGTGTGGATGTGCTCGACGGCGGCAAGGATAGCGGAGAGTTCTCCCTCGATATTGGTGCCGGAGGCATGTGTTTCCAAGGTGAAATCATGGTCCTGGAGCAGCTCGACAATCCGGGTAACCTCCTTCCGGACAGAGACGCCATTCCCGATCGGGATGACCTGTAATTCAGCAGTTGCTTTCATAACCTGAACTCAAATTGCCTGCCGGGGTCAGAAGTCTGTAATCTGCATGGCCCGGTTTTGAAGGATTGAAGCCGGTTCTCGATGACGTCAATAACCGATAAAACCTGCTGGAACCTATACTATGTTAATACGCCTTCCATGTCTTGCTCTGTTGTTGCTGGTAACTAGCGCCAATGCCGGTGACATCCAGCTGAATAGTGGTCCCCAACAGGTAACCCTGCTTGAACTGTACACCTCCCAGGGCTGCAGCAGTTGCCCGCCGGCCGAACGCTGGTTAAATGAATATATCAACAAGGATGAGCTGTGGGATAGCGTGGTGCCCGTTGTCTTGCATGTGGATTACTGGGATTACATTGGCTGGAAGGATGTTTTCGCGACTAAAGAATATGGTGAGCGCCAGCGTGACTATGCCAGGGCCGGGAAGACCAGGACCGTATACACGCCCGGGTTTTTTGTAAACGGGCATGAATGGCGAGGATGGACCATGAGAATGAGGCCGCGTGGCGGCAATAAGGAACCGGGAAACCTGTCAGCGACCATTACAGGTGACCGGCTGACGGCCGGTTTTCCGGCTTCGGATAAATCCCTTGATCTCCATGTTGTTATACTGGGTTTCGGTATTGAGACGGAGATAAAGCGGGGCGAGAACAGAAACCGTACACTTGCACAGGAGTTTGTCGCGTTGTCACACAAGGTATACCGTTCAGGTAATGGCAACTGGGAGGTAAGCTTGCCAGGGACCAGGCAACGCACAGCGGATCGCCATGGCATCGCGTTGTGGATCAGTGAGCCGGGAAACCCGGCGCCTGTTCAGGCCACCGGGGGATGGTTGCCCTGACGGGCGCTTTGGCCATAAAGAAGGGTTATTATTGTGCGGCAGGGCTTTGGATATCTAACGGGAACAATAGTCAGAAAAACCAATGATACTGTCACACAAACACAAGTTCATTTTCTTAAAAACCCAGAAGACTGCAGGCACAAGCATTGAGATTGCACTCTCCAGGTTCTGTGGTGAGCGCGACATCATTACGCCAATTTCTCCTGACGATGAAGCGCTGCGCAGGCAACTTGGATACAGGGGGCCGCAGAACTACAAGCTGAGGAGCAGGGACGGGAAAGAGTTTACGCTGTATAACCATATCCATGCCCGGGAGATTCGCAAGATTTTCGGAGACGGGATATGGCGTACTTATTTCAAGTTTTGTTTTGAAAGAAACCCGTGGGACAAGGTCCTGTCCTGGTACTTTTATACAAATAAAGAGGAACCAGGGAAGGACCTGTCAGAATTCATACAGGCTGGTCATGGAAATCTTGTAGGTGGGCCGGGCGGTTTCGACATCTATTCCCGAAATGGAGATATCGTGGTCGACAGGGTTTGTTTGTACGAGAACCTTGAACAGGAAATGCAGTACATCACCAGGAAGCTGAATCTCCCCGAGGTACCTCAACTACCCAGGGCAAAGTCAGCGTTCAGGAAAGATAAAAGACATTATCGGGAGCTCCTCAGCGAGGAAGACAGGCTCAAGATATCCAGGGTCTTTGCCAGGGAGATTGCGTATCTCGGTTATAAATACTGAAGCCGGTTTCCAGGCCTGGAGCCGGGACCAGCGGTATCAACCCTGCGACAATATTCATGATCGTATTATTCACTGATTTTGGACTTGAGGGCCCCTATATCGGTCAGGTGCAGGCGGTGTTGCACCGGCAGGCAGCCGGTGTAGCGGTGATTAACCTGTTTTCAGACCTGGCCCCCTTTGATATACAGGCCGCCGC
>DAOVYA010000221.1 GCA_030635865.1 Gammaproteobacteria bacterium
GCGAGCGAAGCGCGGCAATCTCGTGAAGCTGGCAGCGTACTTTATGAGATTGCCGCGTCACTGCGTTCCTCGCAATGACGGGGGTGGGGTCGCGGTGACAGGGGTGGAATCGCAATGGCGGGGTAGCAATGAAGTGGTTATTTTAATAAATCGGAGCTTCCTTAACTTATCTCCCGCCAGTCCAGGCCCTTCTCCTGTTCCGCGATACCAATCCAGCCAGCCTCGCAATCCAGTACCGTGGACAGCGCCTGTCGGACCAGTTCCGGGCGGTTGTTCTTCTCGCTTAGATGCGCTGCCACGAGGTGCTGCAGGCGGGAGGTATCAAGCAGGGACAGCATCTCGCCGGCCTGTGCATTGCTCAAGTGCCCCAGGGGGCCGCCCACACGCTGCTTCAGAGCTGCCGAATACGGCCCGCTCATGAGTAAATCCGCATCGTGATTGCATTCCAGCAACAGGGCATCGCAGGTATCCAGGCATTCAATAATATGTGGTGTCATACGGCCTGTGTCAGTCAGTATCCCGAACCGGCAGTTACCGTCATCGAAAGTGAACTGACAGGGCTCACGTGCGTCATGTGGCACCGTGAATGGATGTACCTGCAAATCACCGATACTGATGCTTGAATGGCCATCGAAATGATGCATGGCTGGCACATCATCATCCCGCAAAACCTGGCGGGTACCCCGGGTCAGCCAGACCGGCAGATCATACTTGCGGGCCAACACACCAACCCCGCGAATGTGATCGCCATGCTCATGGGTAACCAGCAGGGCCGACAGATCATCGGGAGAACAACCGAACATCGCCATGCGCCGCTCTGTTTCGCGACAGGAAAAACCACAATCGACCATCACCAGGGTGGAACCAGCAGCGCCGACAAATCATCAGGGGAACAGCCGAGTTTCGCCAGGCGGCGCTCGGTTTCGCGGCAGGAAAAACCACAATCGACCATCACCAGGGTGCGACCTGCAGCGACCAGGGTGGCATTACCCCGGCTGCCACTGCCCAGCGATGCAAAGCGCATGTTACGCGATCCAGTCTGGCAACCTAACGCAGCTCTTCTTCCAGCAGCGAGAGAATACGTTTTGCCGTGCTGGACGTGTCTCGCACGCCTTGCGAATCATTGACAACAATGTGAGTTGATGCGCCATGTGCCTGCACTTCGATTTGATACTGTATCGTCTCATCTTCGTCATCGGAAGACCAGAATGCCAGTTTATTCAAAATACCTTCCTTGTCCTGGTCAGCCAGCGGGTCGTTGTAACGTACATAGTAGATGCCTTCCGAGCGATTGCGGTCTTCAACGGCAAAACCAACCCGATCCAGCGCAACCCCGGTGCGGCGCCATGCGCGCGAGAAGTCCTCTTCCAGCATCAGCATGCTGCCTGACTTGACAGATACCAGTTGGGCGCGTGGCTTGTGTGCAACCTGGCGCTGCAGCATGGCCTCGGCCTTCCTTTCCTCAACACCCAGAAAGACCATCATGCGTTTGAGCATTTCGGCCTCCAGCTCCGGATCACTGGGACGTGGCTTCCAGACAGTTGCATTGTCTTCAACACTACCCTTAATCACTTCCTCGACACCGCGGTGTGTCAGATAAACTTCTGTCGTTAGCGGTTCGCCACCCCGCTCCAGGCGCACCCGGTATTGGTCACGCGTGGCCGCGGTATATGCAGAATCAATTACCTTCCCGAGGAGATTACGAATCGGCCCCTGGGGAATGTCAGCCCTGTTTTCAGACCAGCCGGTTTCCAGGATTCCGACACGCGGGTCTTCCATCTTGACAAGGAAACCCTGCTCCAGCCAGAACTCCCTGACCTTTGGCCAGACCTGTGAAGGCGTGCCCTGCACTACCAGCCACTGCTGGTCACCATCCCGCTCAAATTGCATATTCGACTGGTCGGGCAGCACCAATGATGCACCCACCGGCAGCCCTTCATTAAATGTCGAGATCGAAGAACCTGCGGTATCCAGCGTGCCCGGAGCGTCATTAATTGTGCTTGAGGACAGGTCAGGCGGCACTTCGAGCGCCTCCGTCGCCTTGCTCTTTTTGTAGTCAACCTTTTTCCGGCCGGGTGCCACCGCGTCCAGGGTGCTACAGGCCGACACCAGCAAGGCGCCGGCCAGTACCGGAAGAAATAATCTAAAACGTGCGTTCAAATACATAGGGTTATTCCTGGTTATCCAAAACGCCGGCTTGCCTGAGTGCCTGCCGGACTGTTTCATGAAATTCCTCTGCCAGGGGTGTCATTGGCAAACGTATCCCCGCAGGGATCAGCCCCATTTCATGCAATGCCCACTTGACCGGGATCGGGTTGGCCTCGATGAACAGGCTGGTGTGCAAAATATCCAGCCGATCGTTGATTTGTGCTGCCATGTCACGGTCTGCGACAAGTGCAGCACTACAAAGTTCATGCATGGCTTTCGGTGCAACGTTGGCGGTCACTGAAATATTTCCTTTTCCACCCAGCAACATCAATTCCATCGCTGTCGCATCGTCACCGCTATACACGTCCAGCTGATCACCACAGGAGGTAATGATTGCGCGCGCACGCCCCATATCACCGGTTGCTTCCTTGATGCCGACTATATTTTCAATCGGCGCCAGGCGCTGCACGGTTTCCGGCAACATGTCGCAGGCAGTACGGCCGGGCACATTGTACAGGATCTGCGGAATCGGCACGGCATCGGCTATGGCCTTGTGGTGCAGGTACAGGCCTTCCTGGGTCGGCTTGTTGTAGTACGGGGTTACCAGCAAACAGGCATCCGCTCCCGCCTCCATGGCACAGCGGGTCAAATCAATGGCCTCACGGGTTGAGTTGGCCCCGGTCCCGGCAATCACCGGTATCCGGCCAGCGGCCATTTCCACCGCCCGCCGGATCACGTGGCAGTGCTCCTGCTCATCCAGGGTAGCGGATTCACCGGTAGTGCCGACCACCACCAGGGCATCGGAATGATTCCTTACATGAAAATCAATCAGCTGCTGCAGACTGCCTTCATCAATAGCACCCCCCTCCTGCATCGGGGTCACCAGCGCTACCATACTGCCCTGAAACATCACCAGAATCTCCGCTCTTGACGAGACCGACATGGTACTGGCGGTACCCCGGGCTGACAAGGCAAACACCACACCAACACGGGAATAATGGTAAACTTTTCCAGGTCATATCCTGCTGCTCTCTTAAACGACCGGTTTCCACATTAATGAACGAACAAACCCCGGTAAAAAACAGTCAACTGGTGCTGTCCGCCCTCGGCAAGGACAAGCCCGGAATTATTGACGAGATATCAAATTCCGTCCTGAACAGCGGCTGCACAATCATCGACAGTCGCATGACGGTACTGGGCGGCGATTTTGCCCTGCTGCTGCAGGTTGGAGGCAACTGGAACAGCCTGGCAAAACTGGAGAACCAGATACAGGGCCTGGAAGAACGGCTTGGCCTGACCATGATTTCGAGACGTGCCAGCGAGCAGGAAAGCCACAGCGACCTGCTACCCTACGGGGTTGATGTCGTGGCGCTGGACCAGCCCGGTATCGTTTACAACCTGGCCAGGTTCTTCTCCATGCGGCATATCAATATCCAGGAAATGGTCACTTCCGGCTATGCTGCCGCACACACCGGTACACAGATGTTTTCTGTCCACATGACCGTGAATGTACCCGCCAGCACCCACATCTCGACCTTGCGCGAAGAGTTCATGGAGTTTTGTGATGAACTGAATCTTGACGCATTGATCGAGCCGATCAAAAATTAAACCAGCCATTACAAGC
>DAOVYA010000231.1 GCA_030635865.1 Gammaproteobacteria bacterium
CAGGAATGTATACCTGGTCCACGAAGGTGTGCATCTTGTTGATGATTTCCTGCACCTGTGCCAGCCGCTTGGCATTGATTGCCGAATCGGAATTCAGGTCAATCGGGCAGGCGACGCCGCCGACCAGGAAATTCGGATGCGGGTTCTTGCCGCCGAAGATAGCATGCAGCTTGGCGACATCCCGCTGCCAGCCCAGTGCTTCAAGATAATGTGCAACCGCCATCAGGTTCGCTTCCGGCGGCAGCTTGTAGGCCGGATGACCCCAGTAGCCATTGGCAAAGATACCCAGCTGCCCGCCCTCGACAAAATCCTTCAGCTTCTTCCGCATGTCAGAAAAATAACCGGGCGAGGATTTTGGATAGCTGCTGATAGACTGCGCCAGTTCTGATGTGGCCTTCGGGTCGGCATTCAGTGCTGATACCACATCGACCCAGTCCAGTGCATGCAAGTGATAGAAGTGCATCACGTGGTCATGCACGTACTGAGCGCCGTTCATCAGGTTACGGATCAGCTGTGCATTCGGCGGGATGGGGTAATCCAGTGCATTCTCAACTGCACGAATGGATGCCAGCCCGTGTACCAGCGTACACACACCACAGATGCGCTGCGTAAAGGCCCAGGCATCGCGTGGGTCCCGTCCACGCAGGATAATCTCGATCCCACGCACCATGGTGCCGGCCGACCAGGCCTGCGCAATCCGGTCACCCTCCATTTGCGCCTCAATGCGCAGGTGGCCCTCGATGCGGGTAACTGGATCTACAACAACGCGTTCGCTCATGATTTATCCTCAGCCAGGTGTTCTGCAATCGTTTCCGTCAGACCAAGCACTGGTATCTCCATGCCATACTCTTCCAGCCCGTCTTCAAGGTGTATGCGGCAATTGGAACAGGCAGACACGATGGCATCGGGACGCACAGCATCCAGTTGCTTTTTCTTGCGATTAAAGACCTTCAGACGCAGATCGTCGGCACGTTCGTTACTGCTGACGCCGCCACCGGCCCCGCAGCACCAGTTCATGGTGCCGGTCTCCGGCATCTCCACAAAATCTTCCGCTATCATGTTCAAGAGGTTACGCGGCTGTTTCACCACACCACCGCGGCGCGAAATCTGGCAAGGATCGTGGTAGGTCAGACGTTGAGTTTCCTTGCCGGTTGTCTTCAGACGACCTTCCTCGCGCAAGTCATCCAGCAATTCAAGAATATGCACGACCTTGAAACTGAAGGGCTTCCCGACCAGGTTGGGGCCTTCCCAGCGAATGGCCATGTAGGCGTGCCCGCACTCCGGACTGATAACGTTTTTCACCTTGAGCTTTTCCGCAGCATCCACAACGCGCTGCACCAGTTCTGCGGCAATCTCGGACACGCCGATCTGGATACCGCTGTTGGTCGCCTCGAAGGCCTCACTGGAAATCGTCCACGATACGTTCGCCTTGTCGAATATTTTCGCGATGGCACCAATGAATTCGGGGAAATTCATGATCTCCATTGAAGAGAGCAGCAGCATGTAATCTGCACCCTCGACATCGACAGGGATCGACAGCCCGGTCTCCTCTTCCGCGTGCCTGATCTGTGCCTGCAGGGCGGGCAGCTTGACGCCCATGGGGCTGCCGATGGTAACAGCCCGTTTGGTGGCCCCGATCAGACCCTCGGGCGCATGACCGGCTGCCGCCATGCCCTCGCGCATCTTGCGGATCATGTAGGTGATGTCGTTACCGACCGGGCACACCATGGAGCAGCGGCCACACATGGTGCAACTGTCATACACCAGCGTCTCCCACTTGCCCAGTTCCTCGTCGGTAACCGGCTTGCTGAGACCAAAGGCCTTGGCGTACCGGCCCCAGAAGGTGTATTCCTGCTGCCACACCCGTCGCAGCGGCTCCAGCTTGTGTATCGGCGTGTATGTCGGACAACGGGTCTCGGTATAGAACAGGCAAGCCTCTGCACACAGGCCACAGCGCACGCAACTGCTGAAAAAGGCCGCCACCGGCGCATCGATCTGTTCCTTGAAAGCATTGATCCCACGGTCAAGGGAAGCGCTCATGAGTTCACCCCCTTATAACCGGCAATGGCGCCGTTGTAGTAGCGTGCCATGAACAACGTAAAGGTGTGCATAAGCTTGGTGAACGGGAAGATCACCATTAGAAGTTCAACACTGAAAATATGAAGGGCGATCAGGGTCGGCGGCGTCAGTCCGATGCGGTGAAACGCCAGGTAACCCGTCACCAGCGGCAAAACAGTCACCAGCCAAACCAGGTAATCCTGGAAGCGCGACAGGAACCGCATCACCGGGTGCCACAGGCGATGCGCCAGCACGGCCAGCAGTGCAATAATGGTCACAATGGTCGTCGCATCTACAATTGGTGTCGGTATGGATGGCCAATTGATGCCAAAGGCATCGCGGAAGAAGAGAATATGCGGTGCAAATAAAAACAGGGTGATAAAAAAACCGATATGAAATATATAACCGGCAACAATATTGAATGCAGAGCGCTGCAGGGTGCCGCGATCCGGAATCGATCGTGAAAAAATGGTCCGCAGACCACCGGCAACAGCCGACCCGCGCGGTTCAGCCAGGTTGGGCTTCCTGCCCAGCACCAGGATCTCGCCAATGCGCACCATCACCCCCAGGAGAAAAATGATGGTGGCAAATTGCAGGGCCGGGCCTCGCACCCAAATTAAAAGCTCTGTTTCAGACATGGTTAGTTATCCTTCTCCAGGTCATCAATGGTGACTTTCTCGTGTGCTTTGGCCAGGCGGTGCTGCTTCGCCCGGTTCATGGCGCCCAGTGCAACACCGGCGGCTGCACCGGCGCCGATGGCATACACTGCTGTACGGCCAATATCTTCCGTCGGGGTGGACAGCGCCTTGTAAAAGCCGCCGCCATCCCAGAAGTCCGGTTCCGAACAACCCAGGCAGGGATGACCGGCCTCGATCGGAAAACTGGTGCCTTCATTCCATTTCGTGGTGGCGCAGGCGTTATAGGTCGTCGGGCCCTTGCAACCCAGCTTGTACAGGCACCAGCCTTTCTTCGCGCCTTCATCATCAAAGGTTTCGGCAAACAAACCCTTGTCGTAGAAGGGACGGCGGTAACAACGGTCGTGAATGCTCTTGCCGTAGAACGCCTTGGGACGACCGATCTCATCCAGTTCCGGAATGCTGCCGAAGGTCAGGAAGTGTGCCAGCACACCGGTAATAACCACCGGGATGGGCGGACAGCCCGGTACGTTGATAATGGGCTTATCCTTGACAAGGTCACCAACCGGAACGGCCCCGGTCGGGTTCGGGTTGGCATGCGGACTCCCGCCATAGGCGGCACAGGTACCGACTGAAATAATGGCGGCGGCCCCCCTGGCTGTCTCCATCAACATATCCCGGTTACTGATACCTGCAATGGTGGAGTAACCCGGATTGTCTGTCGGAATCGATCCATCAACAACCAGGATGTATTTGCCATAGTTCTCTTCCATGGCTGCTTCCCGCGCGGCTTCTGCGGCACTGCCTGCGGCGGCTTGCAGCGTATGGTGATAATCCAGCGAGATGGTGTCGAAGATCAGGCCTTCCACCGTCGGTGAATGGGAG
>DAOVYA010000211.1 GCA_030635865.1 Gammaproteobacteria bacterium
CTGCTGTATCGAGCACAGTCAGCGCCAGGAGGCCTGCCGTAAGGAGACTTGTTTTATATAGCTTATGCATAGCGATACTTTGTATTCGGGGAAAGTGGGCAATCAATCAATGCTAACCTCATTGACTCACATGCTCCTGGATCGGAGTAAAAGGGGGGTGACAGCCACGGTTCCGCTTAAAGAACCCAAAAGCAGACTGACAAACATGGTTTGCTCCCCTTTATTCCCGGATTACCTGGCTGCCAGGCATCCAGATCATATTCCTGTGCATAATCCCGGCATCCATAAACTCCTCGCCACTAACAATGAATCCGTGTTTTTCGTAAAAGGGAATGGCGCTTAGCTGTGCATGGAGATAAATATCGGCATAATGTTCCTGCCTGGCGTAATCGAGCAGGGCCGCGAGTAACGCCGAGCCTATCCCCTGGCCCCGGTACGCTTTCAACACGGCCATCCTGCCAATACGCCCGTCCGAGCCTATCCGGCCGGTACCAATGGGTTTATTGTGAGCATCGGTAACCAGTACGTGGTGACAAAGCCGGTCTGACTCATCCAGTTCGAGTGCTTCCGGCACATTCTGCTCCTCGATAAAAACAATGCGCCTGACGGTACTGAGCGCCTCGCTGTTCTCCTGCCAGTTGCAATGCGCTATTTGAAAAGAGGCATCCATTCTTATATGTAATGCTGTTCAGGGAACCGGGATCAACTGCCCGCTGTTATAAAAGTTGAGGAATAGCCTCCCCTCGTCGGCCGTCATGGAATCGCGTAATTTTTCAGTATTTATCTCACGTTGACTGCACAGGCTTTCTGCAAAAACCAGACTCACCTGGAACTCAAAGCCGTCAATAAACAACAGTGCCTGTTGACCATCCCGCCAGAAAGCAAAATGGCTTGCCGGGTTCCGGAATAGCGTGACGTGCGCAGTTATCAAGCCGGGTAAATCATCAAAGCGGTCATCGTTTTCAACCACGATATCCGCTTTAGCATCGCTGATGAACCGGCCAAACCAGCCTGGCAGTGCCGGGTTGTCCGGCTTCATGTATTCACCAAGCAGTGTTCTTACCGCTTCCATGGTGGCGTTTGTTATTTCATTGGGATGGCGTTGCACTTCCAGGGGAGGATCCCTCCAGGTCAGATCACCCGGCAGGCTTTCACTGATATGGCCTGCAAAGCTGTCGAGCATTTCAGCATGCGTGGCCGCGCGAAAGCCGATTGAAAAACTCAGGCAGTCATCGGTAGCGACACCGTAGTGGGAGACACCGGGAGGAATGTAAATCATGTCGCCGGGTTCGAGCAACCACTCGTGTTCTGCAACAAAATCCTTATGGATGTGCAAATCGGCACCCGCGACCTGGTTATCGTCTGTAACCTCCCGGGTATGTATCTGCCAGCGCCGGTGACCCTGCGCCTGCAGGATGAACGTATCGTACTGGTCATGATGCGGGCCAACTGAACCACCCTCGGGTGCATAACTGACCATCAGGTCATCGATGCGCCATTCAGGAATAAACCTGAACCGGTCCACAATCCATGCCAGCGCCGGGATATGCTTTTCCACATCATTGACCAGCAAGGTCCAGTGCGTTTCCGGTAATTTCTCGAATACGGCTTCATCCATCGGGCCGTGGATTGCCTGCCAGGGATGCTCGCCGCCTTTTTCTATCACGATCCTGGAATCGACACCTGCCTCACAGGACAGGCCTGCCAGCTCTTCAGCACTAATCGGCGATTCAAAACCAGGGAATGCCTGCTTAATGACCAGCGGCTGCTTCTGCCAGTAGTCCCGCAGGAAATCTTCCGGTGTCAGTTCGCCGAGGGGATTAACTGGTTCGGTCAAATGAATCTCCCTAAGTCCGCTGCCAGCTTCATGAGATTGCCGCGCTTCGCTCGCAATGACGGAGGGGGGCTCGCAATGACAGAGTTTCGCTGGCAGGCTGCTAGTGTGTTACCCGATCGAGCCGGATAAAACTGTAGGCATGCGGATTCTTTTCATCGGCCTCACAATCAACTCGCTCGATCTCCTCCCACTCGGCCTCATCCAGTTCAGGGAAAAAGGTATCGCCCTCGAAGTCCTGGTGAATACGGGTCAGGTAAATGCTATCGGCACGCGGCAGCACCTGGCGATAAAACTCGGCACCCCCGATCACCATGATTTCATCCTGCTGTCCCACGGCCTGCAGGGCGCTGTCGATGGAATGCACCACCACGCAGCCGGGTGCAGCATAATCTTCATCACGGGTAATCACGATATTGGTGCGCCCCGGCAAGGGCCGGCCAATCGACTCATGGGTCTTGCGCCCCATCAGAATCGGTTTACCCATGGTGGTCTGCTTGAAATGCTTCAGGTCAGCGGGCAGATGCCAGGGTAGCTGGTTGTCCCTGCCGATTACCCGGTTGGCCGCCATGGCAACAACAATGGAAATCTTCATGCCGGATGTCAGACCGCAACCGGCGCCTTGATATGCGGATGCGGGTCATAGTTTGTCAGCTCAAAATCATCGAAGCTGAAATCAAACAGGTCCTTGATATCCGGGTTGAGCTGCATAACAGGCAGTGCATGCGGGGTACGCGACAATTGCAGGTCAGTCTGTTCCAGGTGGTTCAGATACAGGTGTGCGTCGCCAAAGGTATGCACAAAATCGCCTGCCTGCAGCCCGGTTACCTGCGCCATCATCAGCAACAACAGGGCATAGGATGCAATATTGAACGGCACACCCAGGAAAATGTCGGCACTGCGCTGGTATAACTGGCAGGACAGTTTCCCGTCGGCCACGTAGAACTGGAAAAAGGTATGGCAGGGGGGCAACGCCATATTTTCGATATCACCGACATTCCAGGCACTGACAATGATACGTCGTGAGTCCGGGTTATTCCTGATCTGCTCAACTACCTGGTTGATCTGGTCGATACTGCGCCCGTCCGCTGCCGGCCAGGAGCGCCACTGATAACCATATATCGGGCCAAGATCGCCCTTCTCGTCGGCCCACTCGTCCCAGATCGTCACCTTGTTATCGTGCAGGTAGCGAATGTTGGTATCGCCTTTCAGGAACCACAACAATTCATGCATGATGGAGCGCAGGTGCACTTTCTTGGTGGTGACCAGCGGAAATCCCTGCGACAGGTCGAAGCGCATCTGGTAACCGAATACACTGACGGTCCCGGTCCCGGTGCGGTCTTCCTTGCGGGTACCGTGGTCCCGGACATGACGCATTAGATCAAGATACTGTTTCATTATTGCAAGTCGTCAGCTACCAACTCACCTTCCCGTCGGTGCGTCGATATGCATAGGCAAAAAAGAGGACGCCGATAATGATCATGGGCAGGGACAGCAAGTGCCCCATGGTCAGCCAGTCAAAGGCCAGGAATCCTATATGTTCATCCGGCACACGTACAAATTCAACCCAGAACCTGAACACGCCGTAACATAGCAGATAAAGACCGGAGACCGCCATCGTCGGGCGCGGCTTGCTTGAATATATCCACAGGATCACAAACAGCACCACCCCTTCGAGAAATAATTCATACAGCATGGACGGGTGCCGTGGCAGATTATCGACAAGAGGAAATACCATGCCCCATGGCAGATCAGTTGGCCGACCCCACAGTTCAGCATTGATAAAATTCCCCAGGCGACCTGCGCCCAGCCCGATCGGTACCAGCGGGGCAAGATAGTCGGTCACAACAAAGAAAGTGCGGCCGGTATGCCGTCCATATAACCACATGGCCACGAACACACCCACCATTCCGCCGTGGTAGGACATCCCGCCCTGCCAGATGCGAAAAATCACCAGGGGGTCGTCAATGAAAGTGCTGAAATTATAGGCCAGGGTATAGCCGATACGCCCGCCGAGTATCACGCCCAGTGCAACATAGAACAGCAGGTCACTGATTTCCTCCGCACGCCATTCCGTCCCCTTGCGTCGCGTACGCAATACCCCCAGCCCCCAGCCTGCCACAAATGCAACCAGGTACGTGAGGCCATACCAGTGCACTTCGAAGGCACCGA
>DAOVYA010000180.1 GCA_030635865.1 Gammaproteobacteria bacterium
ACCATCGCAGACAACATCGAAAGCAGTACAAACACCAGCATGCCGAGGAGCGGTGCCTCGGAAATTGCAGCCTCGGTCCAGATGATGATTTCTTCGATCTTGTCGTGCAGCGTATCTGATGCGGCAAAGAGCCCCGCAATAATGATAATCGTGCCAATGATCAGGATGTGGCGTTGTAAGTGGTGGCGGATGGTCATCGGAATGCACAGTAACACGGCAGAGCCAATCAATAGGAACTTGTGCCACCCTATACTATCGAATTCTGTTGAGATGTCCGGCGGGTGAGTTGATAGCGCTACGAACACTGAAATTCATATTGCCTGGACTGATTGTTGCTGCAAATGTCACTTCTGCCGATCTCGATGACCTGAAACATCCGAAGGTAGACCTTCACATTGATTTCATTTGGAAAATTAACCGAAGATCCTGGTTCGACTGCGGGTTCAACCGGTGAGCGCAACACAGGCGTTAAACCTCTCTGCTTGGGGTTTCGACTGTCGGCAAAAGGACGTTCAGACTGACCCTGTTCGGAGACGCCTATTTCACCAATTTGAAACGGGGGATTTTGTAAGCTCCATCCAGCACGGTCTTTTCAGGGCCATAGGTTCGAAGGCCTATGAAAATATCAGTTCCAGGGATAGTTTCAATCCAGTTTGATTCCATACCCTTGGGAGCAGAGGGGCCAATATAAATGTCCGTGGACCCATCTGAATTTTTCGCCAAATCATCATTGGATGAGAGGTGGCGACCTTTCATACCGTTGGCGATAAAGGTGCGCGTGCGGGAGTCATAAGCAAATACAGCCCAGAAATTCCTTGCCGGAAAGTCTTCCGGAATCCGGATTCGGTAGTTCCTGGACGAATCAATCGGGTTATCCTCCGCGTCGACGTGCGCGACGTTATACATCGTGCCACTCCCCAGTACGGCAGGCATGCTATGCGAACTCCAAGAAGGACAGCATTTAAACTACTGCAGCATATTCCCAGGACGCAAACGCGCGGTGTCCAAGCGGAATTTATTCCGCGCACCCTTCGCGCTTTAAGAAATCGCTCCTACAACAATAGATACGCCTGTAGGAGCAGATCGCTTCCGCGATTATTAATAGGGACAGCACACGTAGGGTGTGCCGGTGCACCGAAAGGGTATAACCGGGCAACACCCGTCCCCCCAACGCCGTATACTGTCCCCGTGATGGCAAGAAGACTATTTTTACTGTTCACAGGCTGCCTGTCCTTGTACACCGCCCTGCTGCAGGCACGAAACACGGCACAACAGACACCCGCCTACTCGCTCAACCAGCTGGCAGAGCGCGTTGCAGACGAGCCTGCGCCGCTGCAGTCTGATCTCGCCCGGATCGCCCTCACGGAACTGGCCGCGGTCTATGCCGACGAGGCGGAACAAGCGCGCTACGAAATGCAGCATCACGCGAAGAAACCCGCATTAAGGCGCTGGTCTGCCGCGGTACAGAAGCTGGCGGATGACTATGCCGCCTTGGCGGAGACCGTGACGCTGACCACCCCGATACAGGTCAGCATTGGCCCCGAGGGCAGCCTGTATCTGCAACTGGATGGAAAGCTGGTGGTCGTCAGCAGTCCACGCATGAACGAACAGTCGGCCTTTGAACAACGGGTGGTCGAGCGCTTCTGCAACCTGAACCGGTGCGCGGACCTGCTGGACGCACCGGTTTTGCCGGTGCCGGCGAGAACCAATATCGCACGTGCAACCACACTATGGAGTTTCAGTCAGAATGCGGGACCAACGTGTATCTCGCGTGACGGGCTGGAGTTCATGTTCAAGAACTCAGACAATCTCGTACAAAAACGCGATACCTGCGCCCGGGTCGTGGCTGAACTGAACATACTTGCGACGGCCCTTGCGCGGGAGATCGCCACCGGTACCCGGGTAGACTGGCGGCAACTGGCTGTACATGCACGGGTTGATGGCGATGAACAGGTGATCCTAAACGGCACAGGCCACTACCTGCGTCTACCCCTGCCAACGCTGGCGCCCAGGCGGGAACTGCTCAAACGCATACAGCCCTGGCTGGCGGCGAAAACGAAGGGAACACCCGTTACATTTGTGATTCTCAATGCCGGGCCACTGCTTGAATAAAATGGCGTCAGTAAGCCCTTATCCAGAAAAAGGGGCAGATCTGTTTTCTGTCCTTAAAGTACCGATAGGATGCGGGACTGATTAAAAATAAATCTGCCCCCTTTTTATTAACAGCGAAAGAAATCCAGGAAATCTCATGATATTCACTGATCAATCGACACTGACCCTTTTGATCCCTTTTACGCTGATCTCGTCAAAGGTCATACCTTGAGTTCATTCAGACCAGGTTTCGTACTGATAGCAACTTTGTTATCCCCTGTTTTTTTGCCGTTTTCCTACTCGTTAGCGAGCAGTCTGGATAAGTTTAATCGGTACGATTCCGCCGGGTTACTGTATCTGGATGAATCGGGCAAAGTTATCAACGAGAAGCGCGCCAAAGATCTGTTCGTACCCGCCTCCACCACCAAGTTGGTCACCGCCTACCTGGCGCTAAACCACTGGGGCGAAGACCATCGGTTCAAAACCGACTTTTTCCTGGACGAGTCCACCGCCAACTCTAGCCTCTGGATCAAGGGCTATGGCGACCCCTTTCTGGTTTCAGAAGAACTGGTAATCATCGCCCGGACTGTTGGCGCCAGATTAAAAGAAAGAGGCATATACAAATTAGACGGCATACACCTCGATACGACTTACTTTGCCAGGAACATCAAGCTGCCGGGCACAGCAGGGAGCAACAACCCGTACGATGCGTACCCGAGCGCATTAGCAGCCAATTTCAACACCGTCTTTGCCCGGAGAAAGAACGGCATAATTGTGTCTGCAGAGGAGCAGACACCCATTACAACCACGGCAAGGCTCATTTACACCACCATGCAAGGCAACTCGGAGCGCGTCAATACAGGGCCTGACCACAAGATTGCAGAACGGTACTTTGCGGAATTGCTGGCGGAATTCCTGCGTCGAGAAGAGCTAGAAGTGGGAGATGAGATATCCTGGGGAAAGGTGCCTTCCACATTGCCTTTAACCTACCGGCATTTAAACAGTCGAAATCTGGGCAACGTCATCAAACCAATGATGAAATATTCCACCAATTTTATTGCCAACCAACTGATCCTGAAACTGAGCGCTGAGTACCATGGCACCCCCGCCAGTTCAGATAAAGTAACCCTGACACTCAAAGAACAACTCTCAACAGAGTTTGGCTGGAAATACTTTTTTCTGGAAGACGGGGCGGGACTTTCCCGGACCAACAAACTCAGCCCGGCGCAACTGGTCGATGTTCTGGGACGATTCAGGGCCTGGAAACGTCTGCTGCCTGAGATCGAACCCCGCATCTATGCCAAGTCCGGGAGTTTGATCGGCATCAGCTCACTGGCCGGGTACATAAAAAAGAAGGACGAATGGCGCCCTTTCGCAGTACTAATCAATCAAAAAACGCCATACCGCTTCAGAAACAAACTTGCCGTCGAACTAAGCGAACAGCCTGACTGACCGGCCGACACTCAAATCATGAAAGATGCGCCTCTCAAACAATAGGGCAAACAATAGGAGACAGACCACGTTTTTGAGATGAGCATATAGAAACGCCCCGGTAGTGGACGGTTTCGCTGGTGGTGTTGCACCACCTTACTGCTCTTGCGCGTGTCGTCTTGCCGAGGCGTCCGAAGGGTGAATGAGCGTTGCCCTTATGGCTCTGGCAATCCTATGTGGCTTGCCCTCTCTTCTTTTCACCCTCCTGATACAAGTATAGCAGCAGATTTCCAGGTCGTTGCTTTACATGCCTACAGTCTTGCTCCTGAAGACCACCTTCCCTCTCCCCCGTCAATTCCAGTAACATTCTTTCTCTGGGCAGAAAAATCATCAAATCAAACCGGACGGAGCACTATGTACTACGGTGAAAAGCTCAACAGCATCAGCCACCTGGTTGGTGCTGTACTTGCGCTGGTCGGCCTGGGTGCCCTACTCACGATTGGTATCCGGGCACGCGACCCATGGATCATCACCAGCTTCACCGTATTTGGCCTTACAATGGTACTGCTCTACACCATGTCGACCCTCTACCACAGCTTTCACCCGCCAAAATTAAAACGCACCTTTAAGCTATTTGACCATATCGCTATCTATCTGTTGATCGCGGGTACCTACACACCCTATATGTTAGTCACTCTGCGTGATGGCAATGGCTGGCTAATTATGAGCATCGTATGGGCCCTGGCCGGAGTGGGCATACTGACTGAAGTCTTTTTATCTGGCCGGGCCATCAAAGTCAGCCAATTGATTATTTATCTTGCAATGGGCTGGGCCTGCTCATTTGACTATGCAAATCTCAAGGCAGCGCTACCTGATACTGGAATACAATTGCTTGTTACTGGAGGTCTGGCTTATAGCATGGGCGTGGCTTTCTACATACTGGATAAACT
>DAOVYA010000246.1 GCA_030635865.1 Gammaproteobacteria bacterium
CTGGCAATTCGTGTATATGCTTTTTTGCAAGGACAAGGACAGTACCCAGGGAAGACCTGATTAATTTGTCATTGCGAGGAACGCAGTGACGCGGCAATCCCTAATCCCTCCCGTCATTGCGAGGAACGCAGTGACGCGGCAATCTCTTCCAGAATGACTCCTCTGCCAGCTTTACGAGATTGCCACGCTTCGCTCGCAATGACGGGGTGTGGGCTCGCAATGACGGGGTGTTTCCCGCGTTATTCCATTCATACGCAGCTCTCCAGTACTTTTTTAAAGCGCGCATTTTTCACCAGTCTCGACCAGCGGACCTTGTCCGTTGGCAATTGCCCGATTTCATAGAGCATATCCTCGTACATCGCGTCCGGCGTGGAGCGGAATACGAAGCACCCGGCGCACAGGCTGTGGGACAGTTCGCCGGCCATTGCCCGGGCCGTCTCCGGGTCCGCGGTCTTGTAGATAATAAAGCGGTCATTCTCGATCTTTGCAGCAATCGCATTGACACTACCGGGACGCAGCTGGCTGTGTGGCACGAAGGCGACCTCGACCACGTCGATGCGTGATTGCTTCAAGCCTTCAATCAATTGACTAAAACCGGTCTCTGCGGGATTTTCATTTTCTGCTGCAACCTGTTTTGTCCAGCCGCCGGTATCACCGGTAACAAGCCCGGACCATTGCACCTGTTTGTCCGGCAGGCGCACGATCCGGGCCGGGTCGGCGTACTGCAGCGGCGGGTCCGACTCCACCACGAAACGGCCCGCCTGTACCGAGAACTTGCGCTCGATCTTCAAGCCAATGGGTGGGCAATGCCAGGCCCCCTGGAAGGCTGCGTAATCCGTTGCTGCGCTTGCGGAGGTGAAGCGGTAAATGTTCAAACGATCATGGTCGGCCAGTACGCTGACACCGTAGTCCGCTTCATGCGGCAGGCGCAGGTTGATGACGGCGCATTCCGGGTAGAGTTGATTACAGTATCCGGCCAGTGCATCCAGTACCGGCTGTACGGGTGCGGTATCCACCCCGGGGCAGGGCACTTCACCGTTATACAGGTACAGCCCGGTTTCCCTGTGGGGATAGACCCAGGCATGCCAGCGGACATAGTTCCAGCGCAATGGCTTCAGGTGCCGCCCTTTATATGCCCCGTCAAGCGCTTCACCGAATACCGACCAGCGGCTTTGTGTCTGCTCGTCGATATAACACCCGTCACCCGCGACAAAGCCAAGAATATTTCCATCCATGCTTGTTTCGAACGCCGCCATGGTGGCCTGCGCCGCAGCGGGCCCGGCAAATACCACCAGCGGCACTCCGCAAAAGTTATCGTTCACCACGCCGCCGGCCTTCTTCACTTCACGCAACGGCCAGGCCATCAGGCCATCCTCAAAATTAACGCCCAGTACCATTTCATTTTCCGGGTAGCGGTCATCCAGCGTGCCGTGAATGGTCTGTACCAGTGGCAGGTCCATGCCGGGCCGGCTGAAGTACTCCTCGCGCCCGTGTCCGTGGCGCTCATCCGGGTGGTGGTCCTCCAGCGGCGGCAGCATGACATCCGTTTCCGGAAACGCTGCCCGCCACTCGCCCCAGCTCATGTGCCAGGCGGGGATCTGTTCCAGGAAGGTGCCCTGTTGCGGGCCGTCGATGGCGACACCCTCGTAATGCAACCAGGTGCTCGCCGGGGTCTTGCCGCTGTGCGGCCGCAGGTCACGCATCAACAGCGTCGCGTTGTACATCCCCTGTGCACTGAAGCGCAGCGGCTTGCCATCCAGTTCGGCAATATAGCCCGCGCCGGACTGGCAGCGCTCGCAGGTCACGAAAATAACCGGGTCACCTGCGAGCTTGTCGTTGATGATGTGGTAGTAATCGCAGATCCACAACGGGTAAGCGCGGGCCTGCCCCTTGTGCAGCAGCCCGACCACGTAATCTGCGTCGCGCATGTGGTTGGCATCACGCGCATTCGTAACCGCGGTCTTGCCAAGATTTGCAATCAGCTTTCCGGAGTGCAGGGCCAGCTCGAAGTTTTCCGAGGTTTGTCGGTGAAACGGCACCAGGTGGTGGCTGCCACAGCCACAGGCCCTGGGACTGCCAGGCTGGTTTCTTGTTTGTTTCGCGGGCATCGGGATTCCTGCTTTAAATCCAGGCAGAACATTAACGGGTTTCCGGCCTGCTGAAAAGCCGCATTTCGAAAAGAGCCGGAGATTCTAAACACAGCCCGTCGTTACGAGCTACGAGAGCAATCAAGCAGCCTCGTCATTGAGACGACTGCAGGGATGCAGGAGGTAGAGTAAAGCTTCCGCTCCTGCTCACGCCCCTCACCTACATCCATGTAGGCGACGCAGGAGCAGTTACCGAGGAATGCAGTGACGCGGCACTCTCTTTCAGGAGAACGCCTGATGCTCACAATGACAGGTCCAGCTTGTCGCAGCTTCATCTTTGCCACGCGCGAGTCCGCATCACTTATGAATTTGCGCCATCCGCCGTTAACCTTGTGAATCGGTGGCGATGCCGCCACGTAAACACCGAATGACAGGTATCAATATGAAAGCCGGCGATGATCGTTTTTCCTCACCCATACGGTATGCAATCCGCGTCGTTCCCGTGCTTTCCCTGCTCCTGCTAATGCAGGGCTGTGCCAGCCTCAACAAGGAGGAATGCATGGTTGCTGACTGGCGCCTGATCGGCTACCAGGACGGTGTGGCCGGCAAGTCACCCGCAGCAGTCGGCGAGTACCGCAAGGACTGCGCGAAACATGCCGTTGTGCCGGACCTCGATGCCTACCAGGCAGGACGCAACGAAGGCCTGCTGGAATATTGCAAGGTCGACAATGGTTACCGGCTGGGCACATCCGGGCGTGGTCTTTCAACAGTCTGCCCATCACACCTCGAAGCGGCTTTTCGTGTCGCCTGGAACCAGGGCAGGGAGCTGTACCAGGCACGCGCGGCCGTGAAGCAGACCCATTCACAGATCAACAAGCAGCAACAGGCCCTGCACGATCTCGAGGAAGACAAGAAATACAAGCTGTCCGAGTTGGTATCAGAAGGATTGAGGAGCGAACAGCGCGTCCTGATACTCTACGAGATCAGCGAGATTAAAAAGAAAATGGATGCAGTCGAGAATGAGATTGATGCACTGCATTATGAACTTTCCGACCGGCAGACGTACCTGGACTCTCTGAACCAGCAAGCCTCCCGCTGATCCCGGAGAATTGAATGGCGGGAGTAAGAATTTCCTTTTGCTACGCCTGTTCGTGATTGCACCAGTCATCCACCAGCCGCATTGCCCGTTCATGATGGCTGCCCTGCCAGTAAATCTGCCCGCACCCGGTGCACATCCTGAATGTGTTGAAGTATTTCCGTGTCTTCGGTTCCAGCC
>DAOVYA010000218.1 GCA_030635865.1 Gammaproteobacteria bacterium
CAGCAAAGCTACCCTGCCATCCTGTCACGCATAACCGGCCACAAGGTAATTAATGCCGGCATCCCCGGTGAAGTCACCGCGCAGGGAAAGCAGCGACTACCCGGTCTGCTGGACAAGCACAAACCAGGACTGCTGATACTGTGTCATGGCGGAAATGACCTGCTACGCAGGTTCAACCTCGCTGACACGAAAAACAACCTGGAGACAATGATCGACAGCGCAACCCAACGCAATATCCCCGTACTGCTGATCGGCGTGCCTTCGTTTGGCTTGCTGTTCCTTGAGGCCAATGAAATGTATAACGAAGTCGCAGAAGAATATGCGCTTCTCTATGCAGGCAAGGTTTTACCCCGGATTGAATCCGATCCAGATCTTAAATCCGACCGTATTCATCCCAATGCAGAGGGTTACCGGCAAATTGCCGTGGCGGTTCAGAAACTCCTGCAGGACAGTGGCGTACTGAATTAAAAACCGGCATTACGAATCCCGCCTCTACGTCATTGCGAGGAACGCAGTGACGCGGCAATCTCTTTAGTCCACCTCCGCTGCCAGATTTATGAGATTGCCGCGCTTCGCTCGCAATGACGAGGGCTGGAAGTCGCAATGACGGGGTTTATATTAATTAATAAGAGATTTCCCGGACGACAACATAGCCAGACTCATCAAGACTTCTTAGTGTCTGCAACATTGTCACGCAGGTAGACCGGGACCGCCTCTTCCGGTTTAAACAGCCGCCCGCGTTGATATTCACCCATTGCAAGCCGGGCTACATCGCCGGCCCGGGGTTCAAGATCAGGCAGCACCCGTACCACCCGCTCTCCAAACCTCTGCATGAGTACTTCTGCATGGGCCTCCCAGGCACTGCCAGCCGCAACCCAGTCACCCGCAGCAGGCGATGGGGCAGCCGCTGGAAGGCAGACGCACTCATCACCCAGCAGTATTACAGCGTCATCCGATTTTTCGAAGCACCCCCAATATACCTCGTCCTTGCGCGCATCGAGTGCCGCCATTACCCGTGACCCGGAAGATTCCCGCAGGCCGCCCAGCGCCAATGCCGCCAGTGTCGAGACCGGAATGACCGGTTTGTCGGCTGCGAACGCTATCCCCTGCACGATGCTTGCAGCAATACGCACCCCGGTAAACGACCCGGGACCCCGCCCGAATGCGATCGCGTCGAGATCGCCAACACGGCTACCGGACTCCACCATCAGCGATTCAATCATCGGTAGAATCAGCGCGGCATGCTGGCGTGGAGCCAGTGCGTAACGCTCCTCTATATCGCCATCAACAGACAGTGCAGCCGAACAGGCGGCAGATGACGTTTCAATGGCAAGGATTCGTGTCGGCATTATGGAAAATTATTTTGTTACTTCAGGCCTTGCCCCTCTCTCCGGGACGACTGCATGGATGCAGGAGGTAGTGCACCAAAAGTAGGCGCTTTAGGCGACGCAGGACGCAGTTGCCGAGAGGGAGTAAAATATGGGTGACATCCGCCAAAATAAAACATCTCTCGCAAAGACGCAAAGATCGCAAAGTTAAAATCTTTTAATATAAAGAGCATTCTAAGGAATCTCTGATTAATTAATGAAACTCCGTCATTGCGAGCGTAGCGCGGCAATCTCATACTATGGAATCGGTAACATGGAGATTGCCACGTCACTTCGTTCCTCGCAATGACATATAAATCAGAGGCTCCCTAAATATTTTTCTTTGCGATCTTTGCGTCTTTGCGAGAGGAATATTATTAAGTCACCGGCTCAATAACAGCCGATTCAACACCGGCAAAGAACTCGTGCACGGAGTCGATACTGCTGGAGCGTGGCATCTCGGGCAGGCTGTTGAGAAATACCCGTCCATAGGATTTAGTACGCAAGCGCGGATCACACAGCACCAGCACACCCCGGTCTGTCTGGTCACGGATCAGGCGTCCAACCCCCTGTTTCAGGTTGATGACCGCGGCAGGCAACTGGTATTCAGTGAACGGATTCCTGCCCTGCTTGCGCAGAGCTTCAATGCGTGCCTGCAATACCGGATCACCCGGTGAGCTGAAAGGCAGCTTGTCAATCATGACACAGGACAAAGCCTCTCCGCGCACATCGACGCCTTCCCAGAAACTGCTGGTACCCAGCAATACTGCATTCCCCAGGTAACGAAAGCGTTCCAGCAATTCGCGGCGTGGCGCAGAACCCTGGACCAGTACAGGGTAGTCGAGTGTTTCCTGCAACTCCTCTGCTGCTGACTGCAATGCGCGGTGACTGGTAAACAACAGGAAGGCCCGTCCCTGACTTGCCTCGAGGACTTCGCGTGCACAGGCCACAAAGGCTGCGGAATAGTCGGGCTGATTCGGTTCCGGCATTCCATCCGGCAAATACAATAATGCGTTGTGCTGATAGTCAAACGGACTATCCAGTTTCAGTTGCCGGGCATCATCAAGTCCCATTTGCGTGGAAAAGTGCCTGAAGCTGTCACCCACGGCCAGTGTCGCAGAGGTAAACACCCACGCGCTCGACAGGCTTTCCAGGTTGCCCCTGAATACCTCCGCGATATTCAACGGCGTCAGGTTCAACCGGAATGATTGACGGTGTGTCTCGAACCAGTGAATATATTCACCGGTTGACTGTTCCAGCAGCAATGTCAATCGTTCACCCAGTTGTATGGCACGTTGCCAGCAACTTTCCAGCCCCTTGCCGCGCTCCGCTGCCAGCACCAGCCAGTCCACCAGGGTTTGCAGGCAGGTCGCCAGCTCCCCGAGCAATTCCTGGAGGTTCCGGTTGTCGGACACCTCTGACCAGGCAGCGCGCCGGTCAGCGGTTCCGAGCTCCAGCCTGAGCCGCTGCAACAGTCCTTCCAGTTGCTGTGCAGCCTCGGGCAAGTCCTGCATATCACCGGCCTCACGCAGATGTTCAGCCCGGGTGTCGCGCGCCAGCTCACGCAACTGGTGGCTACTCAGTGTCGTACCGAAAAATGCCGAAGCCACATCGGGCAACTGGTGCGCTTCATCAATAATAAAGGCATCGGCCCCGGGCAATAACTCGCCAAAGCCTTCCTCCCGAAGCACCATATCCGCAAACAACAGGTGGTGATTAATCACCAGCACATCGGCTTCCATCGCGTTGCGCCGTGCCTTGACGACAAAACATTCCTGGAAGAATTCACATTCCAGCCCAAGACAATTCTCGGCTGACGATGTAACCCGCGGCCATACGATCGAGTCTTCGGGAACATCACCCAGTTCCGCGATATCACCCATACGCGTGCGTTTCGACCATGCCTGGATTTCACCGAGTTCATGCAATTGCGGCCTGGTCAGACGCCGCCCTTCGCTGTCCGCCGTTCCCAGCCGGTGCCAGCACAGGTAATTGCTTCGGCCTTTCAGCAAGGCCGTCTTCACCGGTACCTTCAGCGCTTCACGAACTACGGGCAGGTCCTTGCCATACAGCTGGTCCTGCAAATGACGGGTACCGGTTGAAATAATCACTTTCTTGCCGGACTGCAGGACCGGCATCAGGTAGGCAAAGGTTTTGCCGGTCCCGGTACCCGCCTCCACGATCAATGTCTCCTGCATGGAAATCGCAGCGGCGGTCGCCTCTGCCATACGCTGTTGCTCCGCACGCGGCGAGAATCCCGGCAGACAATCGGCCAGCGGTCCTTCACTTCCCAGTAATTCTGTTATATCTGTCATCAGACATTAACGTTGTTCAAGTTCACGGGCTCGCTGTTCAGCAATGCCTGCACCTTTCAAGTCACTGCGCTGACGCCTTGCCTGTGCAATCAATGACCAGTTACGTGCCTGCTGAATCCTGTTCCCGGGCGCCAGGCTATTGGATTTCACCGCC
>DAOVYA010000245.1 GCA_030635865.1 Gammaproteobacteria bacterium
GAAACGGGAAATGAAACACAGTAGCCCGGATGCAGCGCACGACGGCAGGGATGCAGGAGACAGAGTAAAGCTTCCGCTCCTGCTCACGCCCCTCACCTATATCCATGTAGCCGGCGCATGGAGCAGTTACCGAGAAGGTAGAGCACCAAAAGTAGGTGCTTTAGGCGATGCAGGGAGCAATTGCCGAGCGGAAGCCGGGTATATGCTTTTAATTTCTCAGGTCGAGGAGAGGCGCGTGTCATCGTGCGTGCCGCTGCTGAACAGGGTCATCTGCCAGGTATCCGCGGTGCGGTCATAACGCAGGATGTAAATGTCGCCGTCGTCAGCGCGCACCTTGAAATAGCTGTAGTCCGGATCCAGCCAGCGATCGATGATCTCGCTTACCCTGATTTCACGTTGACCCAGAAAGAAACGGCGTGGTGATTCTTCTGCACGCTGACCGGCATAACATTCAACCCGGATTATGGTTGTCTCCTCTTTGCCCTGACCAGCCCTGGATGATTTTTCTTTTCCGGTATTCATAAATTGGTCGGGGCGAGAGGATTTGAACCTCCGACCACTTGACCCCCAGTCAAGTGCGCTACCAGGCTGCGCTACGCCCCGAATAAATTGGCCGGGGACAGACCACGATTTTCAGCAGGAATCAGGAACCGGGAAAATCGTGCTCTGTCCCCATATAAAAACCCGCAAGTGGCGGGCTATCGCTTCAGCAGGTGCAGGACTTCCTCAAGTTCAAGACGAACCTGGTGTACGATCTGCTGGCTCTGGGTAACATCTTCTTTTGCTTCTTCACCGGACATCTTCTGGCGGGCACCGCCAATGGTGAAACCCTGCTCATACAGCAGGCTCCTGATCTGCCGGATCATCAGGACGTCCTGACGCTGGTAGTAACGCCGGTTGCCGCGCCTTTTAACCGGTTTAAGCTGGGGGAATTCCTGTTCCCAGTAGCGCAGCACGTGCGGCTTTACCCCACACAGACTGCTGACTTCTCCAATTGTGAAATAGCGTTTACCGGGTATAGGAGGAAGCTCGTCGTTACTGCTCGCTTCCAGCATATGCCTCTACTCGTGCCTTGAGTTTCTGACCGGACCGGAAGGTTACAACGCGACGTGCTGAAATCGGTATTTCTTCACCTGTCTTGGGATTGCGACCGGGACGCTCGCTCTTTTCGCGCAGGTCAAAATTCCCGAATCCGGAAAGTTTTGCCTGGCGTCCGTTCTCCAGTGCCACGCGAATTTCCTCGAAAAAAAGCTCAACCAGTTCCTTGGCCTCGCGCTTGTTCAGCCCCAGCTCTTCAAACAGCTTTTCTGCCATATCGGCTTTGGTTAGTGCCATGATGTCAATCTCTCAGTGTTGCCCCAATTATTTTGCCGAGTTGACCCGTTACCCTGTCAACAACGGCCTCTATATCCTCATCAATCAGTGTGCGGGAAGAATCCTGTAGAATCAAGCCAAAAGCGATGCTTTTTCGCCCTGATTCTACGCCCTGCCCCTGGTAAATATCAAAAATCACCATATCCTGCAACAACCCCCCCGCGGCCTTTTTGACCACGTCAACCACGGCCTGTGCCGGTACCTGCTCGTCAACCACGATGGCCAGGTCGCGACGGATCGACGGGTAACGTGAAATTTCCCGGAACTGCGTTAGCCTGCCCCGGTTGATCGCCTCATAGGTCAGTTCAAACAGGCAGGCATCGGGGCTGACGTCACAGTTTGCTGCCAGGGTCGGGTGGATACGTCCCAGCCAACCCAATTCCTTGCCAGCCGACATTATCTGCGCCGACTGTCCGGGATGCAGCGCCGCATGCTCAGCGGTAACAAACTCGATATTGATGAAGTCATCCATATTCTGGATGATGGCTTCTACATCCCGTTTTACATCATAAAAATTAACCGGCTCAGCCTGGCCGTCCCAGTGCTCGGGCAACCGTGGCCCGGTCGCAATCCCGGCGATCATCACCTCCTGCCTGATGTTATCGTCCTTCGAATAAAACCGCAGTCCATGCTCAAAAAACCGCACACGGGTTTTCTGCCGGTTCAGGTTGTGCTGCACGGCCTTCAACAGACCGGGCCACAGGCTGGTCCGCATATCGGTCATCTCGGACGAGATCGGGTTTGCCAGTTGTACCGGCGTGATCCCCGGGTTGACCCTCCCCTGTAGTTCAGGGTCGACAAAACTGTAGGTGATGGCTTCCCGGTAACCGCGGGAGACCAGCACATCAGCGATGTAATCAATGCTGCGGGTAGTTTCCGATACCGGCTGCATCTCCAGTTCACCGGTCAATGGCACACTCGGCAGGCGGTTATAACCGTATATACGGCCGACCTCTTCGATCAGGTCGGCTTCTATTTCTATATCAAAGCGGAAGGTGGGCGACAACACCTCCCAGCCGCCATTGACTTCGGTCACTTTCATCCCGAGACGTGTCAGGATATCGACCACTTCATCATCTTCAGGCTCCATCCCGAGAATCCGCTTGATGCGGTTACTGCGTAACATGACCGGGCTGCCTGAAGGCAGATGCTCGCTCGACACCACCTCTGTCACCGGGCCGGCCTGTCCACCAGTGATTTCCAGCAGCAAGGCAGTTGCCCGCTCTATGGCACGTGCCTGCAAAGCAGGATCAACGCCGCGTTCAAAGCGGTGTGCGGAATCCGTATGCATGGCGTAGCGGCGTGCGCAACCGGCAATCGCCTCGGGTATAAAAAATGCGCATTCAAGAAACAGGTCAGTGGTACTTGCCTGGACACCGGAATCAATACCCCCCATCACCCCCGCGATAGCCAACGGCTTGTCATGGTCGGCAATCACCAGGGTTTGCTCATCCAGGCGGATAGCACGTTCATCGAGCAGGACCAGTTCCTCGCCTTTGCCGGCATAACGAACCCGGATGCCCTGCGAAAGCCGGGCGAGGTCAAAGGCATGCATGGGCTGCCCCAGTTCCAACAGCACGTAGTTGGTCACATCCACCACCGGGCCAAGACTGCGCAGACCACTGCGCCGCAATCGCTCCTGCATCCACAGCGGTGTTTCTGCACTGGCATTGATGCCACGAATGACCCGCCCCAGGTATCTCGGGCAGGCCGCAGGAGCCTGAACATCTATAGTGAAGCAGTCCGTGATGGTGTGAGGCACGGCATCGATACTCACGCCGCTTACCGGACTGCGGGTCAGTGTCCCGACTTCCCGGGCGATGCCCTCGATGCCGAGACAATCCCCGCGGTTCGGGGTCAGGTCAATTTCGATCACCGTGTCACCGAGGCCCAGTAGATCAGACAGGTGCTGTCCGGCAACCGCATCGGCCGGCAACTCCATCAAGCCTTCGTGCTCTTCGCTCAAGCCCAGTTCACGTGCAGAACAGAGCATGCC
>DAOVYA010000045.1 GCA_030635865.1 Gammaproteobacteria bacterium
GCTCGGTGCGCGACTACCAGCCCGCCGCGCTGCAGTTGTCGGATATCAGCCAGCTGCTCTGGGCGGCGCAGGGTATTACCCACCCGAAGGGTTTTCGCACGGCGCCCTCGGCCGGCGCACTCTATCCGCTCGAACTCTACGTGGTCGCAGGCAATGTGAACGAGCTGGCGGCCGGCATGTATCACTACCAGGCGGACGGCCATCGGCTGGCAAGGATGCAAAGCGGTGATCAACGCAAGTCACTGGCGCAGGCCGCACTTGCGCAGACCTGGGTCAAGGACGCGGCGGCCGTGGTGGTGTTTGCAGCGGTGTATGACCGCACCACGCGTAAATACGCACAACGGGGTGTTCGCTACGTACACATGGAGGTTGGCCACGCTGCGCAGAATCTGTTCCTGCAGGCTGAAGCGCTTGGGTTGGCGACAGTCGTTGTCGGCGCCTTTCGCGATGACGAGCTTGCCAATGTGTTGCAGCTGCCGGCTGAGGTGCGGCCGCTGCTATTGATGCCCGTCGGTCAAGGGCAGTGAGCCCGGAAGGAAAGGAATAGAGTTAAAAGGGGACAGATTAATTCTTCTTTGGTCTGACGGCCTGCTAATGATTTATCCCCTTGCCCCGGGGCGGGTAGCGCCAGTGACGCCGGCAGTCAGGATAAATCGCATCGCTTCCTCCATATTCATGTCGACCGGCCGGATAGCGCTTCGAGGCATCAGTACGGCATAACCCCCAATCATGTAACTCAGGGGCAGGTAGACCAGGACACTGTCTTCTGCGCGAAAATCTTCAGGCAGGCTTTCCGGGTCTGCCTGGGTAACGAAGCCGATCACCTGCATGCCGGTATCCCCAAACGTTACTGCCACCACCTGGTCGAATTCCTTCTTGGTGGACGGCGAAAAATAATTCAGGAAGTCGCGTAAAGCCGGGTATATCGATTTGATGACGGGGGTGTGGTAGAGGAGTTTCTCCCCCGCGGCGAACAGCGTTCGAACCACGTAGGCATGCATCAGCAATCCCGTGATGAACATTGCTACCAGCCCGGCAATGAGACCCATGCCGGGCTTGTACAGGTTTTCCGGCAGCCATAAGCGGATCATGTCGCCCAGCATGGATTCCATCGATATCGTAAACCAGTAGAGAAGATAGATCGTGAATACAACAGGCAGGATGGTCACCAGTCCCGTAAGAATTTGTTTGCTTATGAATTTCACCATTTGAACTGCCTCCAGTAAAAACCAGTGCCCGGTTTGGAAAAGTCAGCATACACAAAAAAACCAGGGGCAGACGCGCTTTCATTGCCGATATTCTCAATGAGTAAAACGTGGTCTGTCCCTGATTGTTTGGAAAATGTGCTCTGAGACCATTTATCTGTAAAATAACATCCAGTCAGAAACAGGGTAACTTCCATGTCTCAACAGCAAGCGATTCTCGACAAGGCAATGGCGCTTATAGATGCCGCAAACAGTGAGGACCCGAACCGGGTGACCGTGGATGGCAAGGACTGGCCGAAAGAACTGCTTTACTCCCAGCGTATGTCCGACATGTTAGCGCGCTTTGTGCCTGGTGCCGATGAGGCGATGCAGCTGGCGATTCGGGCGCAGCATGTACAGCGCTGGAAATCCCCGCGTGACGCCTACCCGATGGATCGCATCGGCTACCTGCAATGGCGCAAGGATCTCTATAAAATCCAGGCAGAAACTGCGGCCGATCTGCTGGCACAGGCGGGCTATGGTGAAGACGTCATCGGCCGGGTCAAGCCGGCAATAGCAAAGCTGCAGATCAAGGAAAACCCGGACACGCAGTTGCTGGAAGATATTGCCGACCTGGTATTCATCGAACACTACCTGCAGGAATTCGCCGACAAGCATCCCGATTACGATGAGGACAAGTGGCTGGATATTATCCGCAAGACCTGGAAGAAGATGTCTGACGAGGCGCAGCAGTTCGCGCTATCCGGCAGTGTCAAGTTGCCCGAGCCATTGGTTCCGCTTATCCAGAAAGCGGTGTCAAAATAATCAGAGAATAACCAGGGACAGACCACGTTTTACCCCGTCGTTGCGAGGAACGAAGCAATCTCCTGAATATTATTGTTAATTTAAAAGATTGCCGCGCTTCGCTCGCAATGACGGCGAGAAGAAGATGATTGATTGGCCGTTTCCGGCTTATTCCCGCCGCTCAAGCCCTGGCAAGGGCGTAAACGGCCCGAGTGCGGTGCGTTTCCACCAGTGGCCGGTTTTCTCCCGTTCTTCAAAGTCAGTGAAATGGTATAGCCAGGCGTCCACCCGGATGTAGCGTGGCGGCCCGTTCGGGAAGGGGTTGTGCTCCAGCAGTGTGGTGACAGCGGGTGAGTTGTCCAGCAGCGCTTCCAGGAAATGACCGAACCAGGGAATATGCCGCGGGTGCAGGGTGACGAACCACATCTGCCAGTCGACTCGCGGCTGGTGCGGGATAATGAATTGCGGTCGCTCGTCCAGTCGATCCGGTTTGTATTTGAAGCGATACGGTTTCCATTCGATGCCATCGTGTGAGCCCAGCAGTTCGAGTTCAATTCTTCGCGTCGTCATGGTCGGGAAGACGTGGTACTTGTTGACGATGCTGTACACCGTCGTGTAGCGGAGCATGGTTGCGAGACTGCCGGGAATATATTTATTGGTGCCCAGTTCATAGATCTTCAGTGTGCCTGTGAACAGGATGAACGCAGCCAGCAGGCCGACGGCGTATTGTTTTGCCGTGTTGATTGTGGGTGCCGATGCCCGGCTTAATCTTTCCTGCAGGCCTTGCGGCAGTACACGCCGTATTGCCCGGTCATCGAACAGGAACAGACAGAGGATGATGGTCAGGAAGTTAATCCAGTTGTGGTTGCTGGTGAGGATAATCAGGACCTGCCAGAGAATCGTGAGCCAGGCGGCGGTAAAGCGCCAGCGCCGTGGCAGGAACATCATGAATGGCACCAGTATTTCAACGAACAGGGTGGCGCCGGTACCGAAGCGCAGCAGCCAGTCCGGCAGCTGGTGGACATACCAGGCCACCGGGTTCGGCAGGGGCTGTACTTCGAAGTAAGTGTCCAGCGCGGTGAGGCCTGACCAGGCGGGATCGCCGCTCGAGAGTTTTGAAATCCCCGACATAAACCGCAGGCGGAACAGCAGCCAGCGGAACAGCCAGATGACGACGCGCGATTGCGGGGTCAGGAAGATGGCCAGGAAGCCGGTTTCCAGCAGCAGGGTGTCCCACTGGAAATTCAGGAACGGCTGGCTGGCGTGGAACAGCGAAAGATATAAAACGAATGCGGTGATTAATGCCGGGCGTGATTTGATGTTGAGGATAATGAGCAGTGCGGCGATGCAGCCGGTTATGGCGGCACCGTTTAATGCGGCGTCGCTGGCGTTTATCCAGAACAGTACCGGGGTCTGGAAGTAGCGTTCGATCCCGGTGTTTTGTGCGATATCGGCCAGGCGTTCAGCGAAGGGCAGGATGCCCTGGCTGCCGGCCAACCCTTCGATCTGCACGCCAATCGAGGCAAAGGCGATCAGGTAGATGCCGCCCAGCAGGCGCAGGAAGAGGGCCGAGACCAGTTGATAACCGCTGCCGGGGTAATTTTGTGCCTTTATCCAGAGGTGGTGCATGACGAAAATTAAACTTGAATTCCGGTTTCTAGCGCAGCTTTCGTACCCTGAACATACGACCTTTTATTTTACCTTCCGCCAGAATCTTCAATGCCTGTTTGGCAATCGGGCGCTCTACAGCTACATGAGCGTGGTTATCAGAAATATCGATTTTCCCGATTTGTTTGCCTGACAGACCGGTATTCGCAGTCAAAGCACCCAATATATCACCCGCACGAACCTTGTTTTTACGGCCGCCATTAATGCACAGTGTCACCATCGGAGGACTTAATCTGAAGTTCTCCCGGGTTTTAAGAGAGGTTGTTTTATCTATTCTGACCGGGCTGTTTTGGTAATTATCTATTGCGTTGACCTTTTTCGCTTCCGAGGCCATGAATAAACTTAGCGCCAGGCCTGCATTGCCGGCACGGCCGGTACGGCCGATACGATGGATATGTATTTCCGGATCCGGTGATAACTCGAAGTTTATCACGGCCTGCAAGTCTTTAATATCCAGCCCGCGTGCAGCAACATCGGTTGCTATAAGAATTGAACTGCTTTTATTGGAAAACTGTACCAATACCTGGTCACGTTCACGTTGCTCAAGATCACCATGCAGGGCCAGCGCATGAAAACCCTGTCGCCATAATTCTTCAGCCAGTTCCTGGCATTGATTTTTTCTATTGCAAAACACCACACTCGATTCAGGTCGATAATGCTGTAACAGGGCAACCAGTGTTTTGGTTCTTTCACCTTTTTCTATTTCATAGAAAATCTGCTCTATTTGTTTATTGTCATGCAGACTTTCCACTCGAATATCAACGGGATCGCGCTGGATGGCATCACTGATGGTTTTTATTTCATCCGGGTAGGTCGCGGAAAATAACAGGGTTTGTCTTTGCGCAGGCGTCATCTCGATAATGCGCATGATGTCTTCATGAAAACCCATGTCGAGCATGCGGTCGGCCTCATCCAGCACCAGCATTTTCAATCCATCCGGTTTTAAAGTGCCTTTTTCAAGATGCTTTAATACCCGTCCCGGTGTACCGACCACGATGTGCGGGTTACGCTCCAGTGAGGCCAGTTGTGGGCCCATCGGTTTGCCTCCACACAAGGTGAGAATGTTGGTGTTGGGTATCGCGCGCGCAAGGAGACGAATTTCCTTGCTGACCTGATCGGCCAGTTCACGCGTTGGGCAAAGTACCAGTGCCTGAGTTCGGTACGTTCTTGCCTTGAGTGTGTGCAATATGCCAATTGCGAATGCTGCCGTTTTCCCGCTGCCCGTTTTGGCCTGTGCCAGTAAATCCCTGCCTTTCAGAATAGCGGGCAGGCTTTGTGCCTGTATCGGGGTCATAACCCGGTATTCCAGTGACTGGATATTGGCTAAAAGCCCAGGTGTTAAGGGCAGGGATGAGAAGGTGGTTGTGGTCACGGGAATTCAGTATTTAGGAAATGGTTGGTTGAATGAATATTATCGTCATTGCACCCCAGGAGTACTTCCTTAGGATGGCTACGCCATCCTTCAGGGCGCGGCGCAGCGCGGCAATCTCGTGAAGCTGGCAGCGGACTTTATGAGATTGCCGCGTCACTTCGTTCCTCGCAATGACGGGAAAAGGGGTCGCAATGACGGGAAAAGGGGTCGCAATGACGGAGTTTCGTTAATCATCGGGTCATATCAGATCTGACACAGCGCAACACTTCGTAGGAAAACTCTCCTTCCAGGGCGTCAAATACCGGTTTGAGGCGTTTGCCTCCATCGTATTGTTCTATGGCGAAGCGGATTGCTTCTAATTGGTTATGCTGCAGTGGTACAACTTTACCCAGCGGTACTTCATTGCGCTCTATGCCCCTGGCCAGGTGATTGTATATGGTGGTGGCTTTAAGGCCGCGCTGTGCGGCGATGGCATCGGCATCCATTCCGAGACGAAAAAGTTGCAACGTTTCCTCTTCGGTGTCGGTTTGTGCGCTTTCATCCAGTTTTCGGTATTCGTTCAGTACATCCAGAAACTCCTCGCCGTAGTCGACTAGCTTGCGCTCGCCAATACCGGAGATATTCGATAGTTGCTCCAGTGTTTCAGGGCGGTTCTCCATCATTTCAGCGAGGGTGGCGTCGTGAAAGATCATGTAGGCGGGAACGCCTTGTTCGTCGGCCAGTTGCTGGCGGCGGTTTCGCAGTGCCTGCCACAGAGCGCTGTTCCCTGTATCAGCGAATCGACTGGTTTTTCGTTCGCGTTTTTTCGCCCTGGACTTGCGTGACAGCTTGCGCAGTTGCAGCGGTTGCTCACCGCGTAATACCGGGCGGCTCTCTTCCGTGAGTTTCAGACTGCCATACCCTTCGATGTCTACAGCCAGCAGTCCCCGGGCGATCAGTTGGCGGTAGAGATCGCGCCATTCGCTTTGATTGAGTTCGTTGCCAATCCCGTAGGTGCTCACCTTGTCATGACCGAAGTTTCGGATGCGTTCATTATCCTTGCCGAGCAATATGTCGACCAGGTAGCTAACGCCGAAACGCTGGCCGGTGCGGTGGACGCAGGAGAGTGCCTTCTGCGTGGTGGTGGTTGCATCCCATGTTTCTGGCGGATCCAGGCAGGTGTCGCAGTTGCCGCATGGTTCATTCAGTTCATCACCGAAGTAGCGCAGCAGTGCCTGGCGACGGCAGGTCGTTAGTTCACAGAGGCCGAGCATGGCTTCGAGCTTGTGGTGTTCAATGCGTTTGATTTCCTCGGGGGCATCGGAGCTTGCCTGCATCTTTTTCAGGGTGATTACATCCTGAAGTCCGTACATCATCCAGGCATCGGCAGGCAGATTATCCCGTCCGGCGCGTCCGGTTTCCTGGTAGTAAGCCTCCAGACTTTTCGGCATGTTGAGGTGGGCAACGAAGCGTACATCGGGTTTGTCGATTCCCATACCGAAGGCGATGGTGGCAACGATAATCACAGCCTCTTCACGCAGGAAGCGTTCCTGGTTTTGCTGGCGAACCTGTGTTGACAGACCGGCATGGTAGGGCAATGCGGTCAATTCTTTCGACTCCAGCCATGCGGCTATTTCTTCTACCCGTTTTCGTGAAAGACAGTAGACGATTCCGGCATCTCCCGGGTGCTCGTTGCGGATAAAACGCAGCAGCTGGTCACGAGAGTTGCCACTGTTCTCACTGATACGATAGCGAATATTAGGCCGGTCGAAGCCGCTGATAAACTGCCGTGATTCAGTGAGCGCCAGGCGTTCGATGATCTCGCGTTGAGTTGTGCTGTCGGCAGTGGCCGTCAGGGCAATACGAGGAATGTTTGGAAAACGTTCATGCAGGACCGATAGCTGTACATATTCGGGACGGAAATCGTGGCCCCACTGCGATACGCAGTGTGCTTCGTCGATGGCAAAGAGAGAGACGGATATGCTGTCAATAAGATCAAGCATGCGCGGCAACATCAAGCGTTCCGGAGAGACGTAAAGCAGGTCAAGTTCGTTGCTGCGTAGTGCATCTTCTACTGCGCGCATCGCTTCGGAGCTGAGAGTTGAGTTGAGAAAAGCGGCCCGCACTCCAATCTGGCGCATGGCATCGACCTGGTCCTGCATCAGGGCAATCAGCGGCGAAACCACGATTCCGACACCGGGTCGAACGATGGATGGAATTTGATAGCAGACCGACTTGCCACCACCGGTGGGCATTAGCACCAGTGCATCACCGCCAGTGACCAGATGGTCGATGATTGCCTGTTGCTGCAAGCGGAAGGCATCATAGCCGAAAACGCTTTGCAGAACGTGGAGGGCAGAGCTGTCAGTGGAATTATTCACATTATTCTTATAATAATAAATCTTCTTCTATACGGTGATAAACACTGGCGGCTTCAACAAGAGAGTTGGCTGTGAGTGCAGGCACACCATAAACCTGGGCACTGACAGCGTAATCCTTTTTGATCTTTCCCAGCAATAGATCGAAGTCTCCATCACCCGATAGTAATACAATAGTATCAACGTCTTTTGCCGCTTCCATTACGTCAATGGTAATACCAACATCCCAGTCACCTTTGGCGGAGCCGTCACTACGCTGAATATAGGGCTTGAGCTTTACTGTGAACCCAATGTGCCTGAGCGCATCCTGAAATTTTAGTTGTTTGTCATCATTACGGTGCGTGGCATAAGCGATGGCAGAAACAATCTCTCCTTCAGCACTTATCCGTTGCCAAAGTTCCCGGTAATTAAATTGCCGTCCATAGGCTTGCCGAGTGGTGTAATAAATGTTTTGTACATCAGCAAAAACGGCAATACGTTTCACAATGGGGCCTTTATAAAGGGTTTAAAAACTCATGCGTCATTGCGAGCCTCACCTCTACCGTCACTGCGAGCTCTACCCTCACCGTCATTGCGAGCGAAGCGTGGCAATCTCGTGAAGCTGGCAGAGGAGTCATTCTGCAAGAGATTGCCGCGTCACTTCGTTCCTCGCAATGACGTAGAGGCGAGACACGCAATGGCGTATAAATCAGGGATTCCCTAAGTATATTGCGTGTCTGCAGGAGATTGCCACGTCGTTATTACGACTCGTAATGACAGATTATCGCGACTCGCAATGACAGACCAGGGCGCTATGGAACCGGTTACTACGATGCCCTGGCTTTCCGTTGTTCCGTGTCCTGGCTACGTAAATAATCTTCATAAGTACCGTGGAAATCCACGATTCCTGTTGGTGTCATCTCGATAATGCGTGTTGCCAATGAGGATACGAATTCACGATCATGGCTGACGAATATTAACGTGCCCGGGTAGTTATCCAGCGCCAGGTTGAGCGATTCAATGGATTCCATATCCAGGTGGTTGGTGGGCTCGTCCATTAACAATATATTATTGCGCTGCAGCATTAATTTTCCAAATAGCATGCGGCCCTGTTCCCCACCGGAGATAACGTCGACGGATTTATTGATGTCGTCCTGGGAAAACAACAGGCGGCCCAGTGTGCCGCGGATAATCTGCTCGTCATCGCTTTCTTTGCCCCATTGACCCATCCAGTCGAACAGGGACTTCTTCTCTTCGAAATCGGCGGCATGATCCTGTGCGTAATAACCAATCTCTGCATTTTCCGACCATTTCACGGTGCCGGCAGAGGGTTCCAGGTCACCGACCAGGCACTTCAACAAGGTTGTTTTGCCAATGCCGATAGGGCCGATCACGGCAACACGTTCGCCTGATTTTACCGTGAGTCCAAGATCAGTAAACAGGTCTTCATCAAAACGTTTACCGAGGCCTTTTAGCTCCAGTGCCAGCCGATGCAGTTTTTTGTCCTGGTCAAAGCGGATATAACGGTTTTTGCGGCTGGATGGCTTTACTTCTTCGAGCTTGATTTTGTCTATTTGCCGGGCGCGGGAAGTTGACTGCTTCGATTTCGAGGCGTTTGCGGAGAAACGGCTGACGAAGGCCTTGA
>DAOVYA010000129.1 GCA_030635865.1 Gammaproteobacteria bacterium
ATGCTGGTCAAGGTGTTGGCCCCGGCATTTTTCTCGCGCAAGGATACCAAAACACCCGTGCGTATTGCCGTCATTGCCTTGATTACCAATATGACGTTGAACCTGGTTTTTGTCGTGCCGATGGTGATGCTGGAGATACCGGGTCCGCATGCCGGGCTGGCGCTGGCGACTTCGATTGCGGCCTGGGTAAACGCGACTTTGCTGTTTGCCGCGCTCTACCGGAAACAGGTTTACCGGCCGCAGGCAGGCTGGCGCAAGCTGTTTCTGCAAATGGGCCTGGCAGGCGCAGCCCTGGGCGCATTATTGCTGCTTGGTATGCAGCCCGTGCAGGAGTGGTTGAACTGGACCGCCTGGTACCGGGTTGCCGGTCTGTTCGGATGGGTCGTTGCCGGTGCGGCGATATATTTTGTCACCCTGTGGTTGCTGGGGCTGCGCTTGAAGCCCTTGTGGAAGAAGATCTGGTAAGTCCATGCTCTGCGCGTTGATTAAGGATGCCACCTAGTATGGAACTGATCCGTGGTTTACATAACCTGCGTCCCGCGCACCGCGGTTGTGCCGTCACGATAGGCAGCTTTGACGGAGTGCACCTGGGTCACCAGGCAGTACTCGGGCAACTGGCAGCGCGTGGTACAGAGTTGGGCCTGCCGGTTACCCTGGTCACCTTTGAGCCCCAGCCACGTGAATACTTCTACCCGGAAGCCGCGCCACCACGCCTGACCCGTTTCCGGGAAAAGCTGGAAGTCTTGCGCTATTGTGGCGTGCAGCGGGTGGTGGTTCTTCCTTTCAATAGCTACCTGGCTGGTTTAACAGCAGCGGAATTTATCCAGGTCATTTTGCTGGACGGCCTGGGAGTAAAACACCTGGTGATCGGCGACGACTTTCGTTTTGGTAAAGCGCGTGCCGGGGATTTTGAACTGCTGCAGCAAACCGGGGTCCGTTACGGTTTCCCGGTGGTCAATATGGAAAGTTATAACGTGGGCGACCAGCGTGTCAGCAGTACCCGCATTCGGGAAGCCCTGCGAGAGGGTGATCTTGCGATGGCCGAATCACTGCTGGGACGGCCCTACGGCATGTGTGGCCGCATTGCCCATGGCGACAAGCGTGGCCGGACCATCGGATTTCCTACGGCCAATATCCACCTGCACCGGGCGGTTTCTCCGATGGAGGGGGTGTACGCGGTGGAAATGTCCGGTATTGACAATGCACCGGTCGCGGGCGTGGCCAATGTCGGCAATCGTCCAACGGTTGAGGGCGGTCGTTCCCTGCTGGAGGTTCATCTATTCGATTTTGACCGGGATATCTATGGTGCCCATGTGCAGGTCAGCTTTCTGAAAAAACTGCGTAATGAACGGCGATTTGACTCACTTGATGCACTGCAGCAGCAAATCAGGCTGGATGCTGCAGGGGCGCGGGCATTTTTCAGCCTTTAGAACTTTAGCCACACTGTTGCACGATGGTGTTTCATCCGGCCTGAGGAATCTCTGACTAACCAGGGAATTCCGTCATTGCAAGGAATGACGGCAATCATACAGCACCGTCTTTGCGAGGAACGCAGTGACGCGGCAATCTCATCAAGTCTGCCGCCAGCTTCATGAGATTGCCGCGCTTCGCTCGCAATGACGTAATGGCCACGCTCGCAATGACGAATTATTTAGGTTATAACTCTGCGCTTTCTGCGATGATATGAATCCATGACTGACTATAAAGATACCCTGAACCTCCCCAAAACGGCCTTCCCGATGAAGGGAAATCTGCCGAATCGCGAGCCGGAGGTTTTGAAGCGCTGGGAAGAATCCGACCTGTACGGGCAGCTCCGCAAGGCGTGTGCGGGCCGGCCACGCTTTGTCCTGCATGATGGTCCACCCTATGCCAATGGTGATATTCATATTGGGCACGCGGTGAACAAGGTGTTGAAGGACATCATCGTCAAGAGCAAGACCCTGAGCGGCTTTGACGTGCCTTATGTGCCTGGCTGGGACTGCCACGGTTTACCAATCGAACTGAATGTCGAGAAGAAGGTCGGCAAGGCCGGCGTCAAGGTCGATGCACCGGCGTTCAGAAAGGCGTGCCGTGAATATGCCGGCAAGCAGGTCGATGGTCAGCGCAAGGATTTCATTCGACTGGGCGTGCTGGGTGACTGGCAGAATCCCTATCTCACCATGGATTACCGCTATGAAGCGGACATTATTCGCGCCCTTGGCAAGGTGATCGAAAACGGTCATCTGCACAAGGGTTCCAAACCGGTGCACTGGTGTACGGACTGTGGTTCTGCGCTGGCGGAAGCCGAGGTCGAGTATGAAGACAAGGAATCACCGGCAATCGATGTGCGTTTCCGGATCGTGGATGAAGCCGGGCTGCTTTCCCGTTGTCACCCGGGTGAACATACCGGCGAAGGTCTGTTGTCGGTGGTCATCTGGACAACCACACCCTGGACCCTGCCTGCGAATCGTGCCGTGTCCCTGCACCCGGATCTGGATTATGTCGTGGTGCAATGTGATGCGGGTGACGGTGTCGAACGCCTGCTGATCGCCGAGGCCCTGCTCACGGGCGTTATGCATCGCTATGGTATTGAGCAATACCAGGTTGTGGCTACCTGCAAGGGGTGTGACCTGGAAGGGTTGCAGCTTGCACACCCGTTTTATGCGCGGGAAGTGCCGGTTATCCTCGGCGACCATGTGACCACCGATGCAGGCACCGGTGCCGTACATACGGCACCCGGTCACGGACAGGATGACTATATTGTTGGTACTCGCTACGAGCTCGAAATTGACAACCCGGTGGGCAGCAATGGTTGTTTTCTGCCGGATACCGAACTGTTTGCAGGCCAGCATGTGTTCAAGGCCAACGACCTGGTCATCGCCACCCTGAAAGAGAAGGGGACACTGGTGCATGTGGAAAAACTGCGTCACAGTTATCCGCATTGCTGGCGTCACAAAACCCCGATTATTTTCCGCGCCACGCCACAATGGTTCATCAGCATGGAGCAGAATGGCCTGCGCAACGCGGCATTGGCAGCCATTAAAGATGTGGCCTGGATGCCGGACTGGGGCGAGGCGCGCATCAATGGCATGGTTGAGGGCCGCCCCGACTGGTGTATTTCGCGCCAGCGTACCTGGGGTGTACCGATCCCTTTATTTATTGATAAACAAACGGGCGAATTGCACGACGAGACCGGCAAGCTGATCGAGGACGTAGCTCGCAGGGTCGAGGCAGCAGGCATCGATGCCTGGTTTGAGCTGGAACCGGACGAGCTTTTGGGCAGTGATGCTGACCGTTACGAAAAAGTCGGTGACACTCTGGATGTCTGGTTTGATTCAGGCGTCAGTCATTTTGCGGTACTGGAAAGCAAGACCGCGCTGGGCGTCCCGGCCGACCTTTACCTCGAAGGCTCTGATCAGCACCGGGGCTGGTTCCAGTCGTCGTTGCTAACGGCCATTGGAATGCGTGGCAAGGCACCGTACAGGACGGTGCTGACGCACGGGTTCGCGGTGGACTCGAAGGGGCAGAAGATGTCGAAGTCACGCGGCAATGTCGTGGCTCCGCAAAAAGTTATCAATGCGCTCGGGGCAGATATCCTGCGACTATGGGTTGCCTCCACCGATTACAGTGTCGAGATGAACGTGTCAGATGAAATTCTGAAACGCACGGCGGATGCCTACCGGCGCCTGCGTAATACCTCACGTTTCCTGCTGGCGAACCTGGATGGTTTCGATCCTGAAAAGGACCCGCTGGATCCGGAACAGATGCTGTGCCTGGATCGCTGGGTCCTGGAGCGCACACGCCAGTTGCAGGAGCAGGTCCTGCAGGCGTATGAAAGCTACGAGTTTCACAGGATTTATCAGCTGGTACATAATTTCTGCGCTGTGGATATGGGCAGTTTTTACCTCGACATCATCAAGGACCGCCAGTACACCACGCAGGAAGACAGTATCGCGAGGCGCTCGGCGCAAACAGCCATGTACCACGTGATTGAGTCGCTGGTGCGCTGGCTGGCACCGATCTTGAGCTTTACTGCCGAGGAAATCTGGCAGCATATTCCCGGACAGCGGGAAGATTCCGTGCTGCTTTCCAGCTGGTATGAATTACCACCGGCCTATTATTCGGAAGGCGAAATACTGAAACGCATGGGCAGGGATTTCTGGGACCGGATTATTCTTGTGCGCGAGGCAGTCAGCAAGGAACTGGAGAAACTCAGGGTTGCTGGAGAGATTGGTTCTTCACTGGATGCGGAAGTGGATTTGTATGCCGACGAGGAAACCCTGGGCCTGCTGAAGGCGGTTGGCGATGAATTGCGTTTTGTGCTGATTACCTCCTATGCACGCGTGCATGCAAATGATGTCCGGCCGGAAGATGCAATCGATGCTGAAGTGCCAGGTATGTCGCTGGCTGTAAAAGCATCACCTTCTGCGCATGCCAAGTGCATCCGCTGCTGGCATCACCGCGAGGAGGTTGGAACGATCAAGGATCACCCGGAAATTTGCGGGCGTTGTGTCGAGAATGTAGACGGTGCCGGTGAGCAACGCCGGTTTGCCTGAGCCATACTCAGTGAGGCAGTTGGCATGAGGTGGCTTTGGGTGTCTGCAGTAGTCGTGGTGCTGGACCAGTATAGCAAGATGCTGGTGGACTCCGGGCTTGAACTGCATAAGCCGGTGGAGCTGATTCCCTTGCTTGCGATTCGCAAGATTTACAATAGCGGGGCGGCGTTCAGCTTTCTCAGTGATGCCTCCGGCTGGCAACGCTGGTTTTTTATCGCCCTGGCATTGGTGGTCGTTATCGTATTGATCGCCTGGTTATATCGACTGCAGAAAAACCAGGTGCGCACGGCACTGGCATTGTCCCTGGTCCTGGGCGGTGCCGTTGGCAACCTCGTGGACCGGGTGCTTTACGGCTACGTCATTGATTTTATCGATGTGTATTACGCCAGCTGGCACTGGCCAACGTTCAATCTTGCCGATTCATCCATTACGCTGGGTGCTGCACTGTTGTTGCTGGATGCATTTACCGGCCACAAAAAAGACGTGGCTGGAGAATAAATGCCGCTCCTGCAATGGCAGTATCCACCCAGGGTGTCAGAATGAAATTCCCCATCGCAGTTGCAAGCACCGTGACGCTGCATCTCTCCCTGACACTGGAAGACGGCACTGTTGCCGAGAGTACCTTCGAAACCGAACCGCTTACCTTCACCATGGGCGATGGGACCCTGGTACGTGGACTGGAGTTGGGTCTCTATGGTCTCGTACCGGGCGATGTGCAACGACTGGAACTATATCCGGAACAGGCCTTCGGATTACGTGATCCTGCCAATATACACACCATGCCACGCTCGGATTTTGATACCGGAATAGAGCTTGAGGAAGGTGTCATCGTCGGGTTTGAAACGCCAGAAGGTGAAGAACTGGCAGGCGCCATTCTGTCGATTGATGAGGACACGGTCGAAGTGGACTTCAATCACCCAATGGCCGGACATACCATTATATTTGACGTGGAAATTATTGATGTTGTGCCTGCGGA
>DAOVYA010000092.1 GCA_030635865.1 Gammaproteobacteria bacterium
AAAACCAATTGTTGTAGAGGCAATGATCAGCGGTGAACGCAGATATACTTCAATCAGGTCATGAAATAACAGGCCGCCCATGGCAAGCGGCACGCTGCCAAGCAATACGAACCAGACCAGCTTTGCATCTGCAGTCATCTGTCGATGTTCACAGGACTGCAGCCACGCACCCAGCAACCGTAAAATGTCATGTCGAAAATAGGCAATCACCGCGAACAGGGTCCCGACATGAACAGCCACATCAAAAGCCAGGCCCTGGTCTTCCCAGCCAAAGACTCGTGGCAACAATATCAGGTGCGCAGAACTCGAAATCGGGAGAAACTCGGTGAGCCCCTGCAACAGGGCAAGATAAACAGCATGCAAGTTATCCATAGGCCCCCGGTAACTTCATAACCGCGCCCGCATATCCTGCATACGGAAACCGGGAATGGCCTGTTCAAGGTTACGTGTCAACCCGATACTCTTGAAGCGTTCACCCATTTCACCGGGAAGTATCAATGTCTTTGCCCGTTGCGCCTGCTGCATATATTCAACACTATCAGACGGTCCGGCCTGCTGCCGAAACTCATCCAGTCCGCAGTCGAGCAAAAACCAGGCCTGGGTTGTATAACCCGAAACAGCAAGATCAGCTGCTACGGCCGCCTCGGCGACCGCGGTGAAATCCACATGCGCGGTAATATCCTGCAGCCCCGGCCAGAGCAAGGGGTCATCGTGTGCGCGGTGCTGATAATGACACATCAAGGTGCCGGCACTACGCTGTGCGTGGTAATACTCATGCCTGGGATAACCATAATCAGTCAATAACAACAGTCCGCTTTCAAGCACCTCCGCGACACTCTTCACCCAGGGCCGCAAGGTTAAATTAACCTCGGAGACAAATCCGGCAGCCATTTCACACTTCGCTGCCAGTGCTTGTATAACGGCCTGTTTATGGCCTGCGGATGCAATCCGCGTACGCCACTCAAATTCATTGCCTGCAGCAGTCACATCGAACCATTCAACGGCACTTCCGGTCCAGCGAAAGCGCTCCACCGACATGGCATCCAGCACTTCATTGGCCAACATCACGCCTCGAAACCCGGCATCCGGCAACGTGTCGATCCATACGACTTTATCCAGCAGTTGCGGCAGGTCCTTTTGCAGGGTTTCCTGTTGCCTCTGTTTCAGTTCAGCACTTCGCTCGAGAATAAAATAGCGTCCCGGGAGGCAATTCATTTCAGACAGCTCACCCAGCAAATCAACCGCCAGCCGGCCACTGCCCGCGCCAAACTCAAGCAGATCACCGCCGCCAAGTGTCTCCAGCACGGCCGCACAGGGTCGCGCCAGGCAACGACCAAACAAGGGGGATAATTCAGGTGCCGTTATAAAATCACCACCCGGCCCGAACTTCTGGCGTCCCGCACTGTAGTAACCCAGGCCTGGTGCATACAAACACAATTCCATGTACCGGGAGAACGGGATTGCACCACCCGCCTGTTCGATTTCTTTGTGAATCAGCCGTGCGAGTTCCGTGCTTGTTTCAAGCGCTTGCGATGATGGTGCAGGCAGTTCACTCATGTCTTCGATGTATCGGGGCTGGTTGGCAGGAGTCCGGCTTGACCGCGGCGGCAGTTCACCCGGGCGGCCAGTCGATACGTTTCAGGGACTGCTCCGAGTCATCAAAAGCCGCCCACATATCTGCATAGCGCTTGCCGCTGACCGGGTGCTTCAATGCACCTGCAATCTCGGCCAACGGGCAGAGCACAAACGCGTAGCGGGTGATATCACTGCGCGGTAGTGACAGACCCGCATCATCCACTACCAGGTCTGCGTATAACAACAGGTCCAGGTCCATTGTCCGCGCAGAAAGAGTGCGGTCACGTACCCGTCCACAGTCATGTTCAATTACGTGCAGTTTTGCCTGTACATCCCGCGGGGATTCATCCGTGAGGAATCCAGTCACCAGGTTATAAAACGGGGCGCTGTTAAAACCAACCGCATCGCTTTCATACACGGATGATTGTTCCAGCGGGCCAAACTCGTTCGTCAGCTTTTCCAATGCCAGTGCAATATTCTTATCGCGACCTACGTTACTGCCAATACTGACATACACCTGCGCCTTCATTGATGGATAGAGCACTAACGGCTGCCACGCTCAATAACAACGCCCACATCTCGTGAACTGCGTACCGCCCCCGGCTTGCGAACCGACAGTTTTACCCAGGGAACATTGAATTCTGTCAAAACAATTTCCGCAATTTTCTCGGCCAGGGTTTCCACCAGTTGATATTCGCTCTCACCGACAAACGAAATCAGCCGCTTCGCAACGGCCTTGTAATTCAGGGTGTCCTCAATTGCATCGGTTTTTGCGGACGTGCGGATATCGGCACCCATCTCCAGGTCCAGGCTGATGGTCTGTTTAACCTTGCGCTCCCAGTCATATATGCCAATGATGGCCTCGATACGCAAATCATTAATGAAGACAATATCCACGGGCAGATCCCCCTGTTTGACTGCCGGTCAATATAGAGCCTTGTCTGCATCTTGGCCAGTACGGGACACCAGTCATCCCGTGACACGACTTGACCTGCGCCCTGCGAAGCATTTCAATGCCCCACATGGAAACCGACTACCTGATCATTCTCGGCGGTTATATGTTTGGCTCGGTCTCCACCGCCATCATTGTCTGCAAACTTATGGGCCTGCCGGACCCGCGCACCGAGGGCTCGGGAAACCCGGGTGCAACCAATGTTGCACGGATTGGCGGCAAGAAAGCCGCCGCATTGACGCTGGTCGGTGACATGCTTAAGGGCTTGCTGCCTGTATTGATCGCACATTTCATGCATATGAGCCCGGTGATCCTTGCAGCAACAGCACTGGCAGCCTTTCTGGGTCACCTGTACCCGGTATTCTTTGGTTTTCAGGGAGGCAAGGGCGTTGCAACGGCACTTGGTGTGATCTACGGCCTGCACTGGCCGGCAGGCCTGTTGACCACGGCTACCTGGTTGGCCATGGCAGTAGCGTTTCGTTATTCCTCGCTCGCGGCCTTGACCGCCATCCTGCTGACTCCCCTGTGGTTCCTGTGGCTAATGCCGGAACCGGCCATAATCGCTGCGATGTCAGTCCTGACGGTATTACTCTTCTGGCGACACCGGACCAATATCAGCAACCTGCTTACTGGCAAGGAAAACAAAATCGGGTTTGGAAAAAGAGCAGAATAGCCCCTCTTATAAGCACTGAAAATTCTCGCGCAAAGCCGCAAAGACGCCAAGAAAACAAAACATTGCCACAGAGGGCACAGAGAACACAGAGGAAAACAATTCAATATAGAAGGATTGATCCAATTTACCCATTCTCCACAACCTTCTCCCGAAGGGACGCCACAGGGATGCAGGTGGTAGACCAACGCAGGAGCAGTTGCCGAGAGGGGGTTGACGGGGCAACAGGTGGATTAAATAGATTTTATTTATTTTCTTCTCTGTGTTCTCTGTGCCCTCTGTGGCAGTTATTTTTTATGTTTTTCTTGGCGCCTTTGCATCTTTGCGCGAGATTGCTTATAAGGTGAAAATTACTTATCAATCAGTCAAGCGCACCTGCGCCTCACGGTACTTTGCAGCTGTTTTTTTAATAATGTCTTCAGGCAACTTCGGCCCGGGCGGCGTCTTGTCCCAGTCAAGTGTTTCCAGGTAGTCTCTCACAAACTGCTTGTCAAAGCTTTCCGGGCTCTCACCGGGTTTATAGGTATCCAGCGGCCAGAAACGGGATGAATCCGGAGTCAGGACTTCGTCGATCAACACCAGCTCCCCATTTTCATCCAGGCCAAATTCAAACTTTGTATCGGCAATAATGATACCCCGCTCCCTGGCATACGCTGCGCAGCTCGTATAAATCTTCAGGCTGACATCCCGTATCTTTTCCGCGAGTTCGGCGCCCAGCAGTTTTTTGGTTTCCCCGAAGTCAATATTTTCATCGTGGTCGCCAACATCGGCCTTGGTTGACGGAGTAAAAATTGCTTCCGGTAATCGATCCGCCATTTGCAATCCCTTCGGCAGGGGAATGCCGCAAACTCCACCGCTACGCTGATAATCCTTCCAGCCCGAACCAATCAGGTAACCGCGTACAATCGCTTCAACCGGCAACGCCTTGAGCTTCTTCACCACTATAGCCCGCCCTTCCACTTCGGCACGTTGGGACGCATCCGGCAGCACCTCTGCCAGTGGTATATCTGACAGATGGTTCCGGATAATTTTTCTGGTCTGCCTGAACCAGAAATTGGATACCTGTGTCAGTACCGCACCCTTACCCGGAATAGGGTCCGGCAGAATAACGTCAAATGCTGACAGCCGGTCCGTGGTAACAATCAGCAAGTGAGCGTCACCAACCGCGTAGATATCACGAACCTTGCCACGATGTATCAAAGGCAGGTCCAGACTGGTTTCAAACAATACTTCCTTCATGGGAGACGGCCCCGCCGGTTCAGAACAAGGCGGGCATTGTACCTGTGATGAGGGTGAAACCTGAAATCACTGACTGGCCCTGTAGATAGCCCTGAAATTTATGCTATTTTTAGATAACAGCAACATGCCACGGCAGGCCATGCGGGTGGTAGAATCGCGTTTCCTTTTCAAAAAACAACACGGAACCACAATATGAGCACACCACAAGTCGCCATCATCATGGGCAGCAGCAGTGACTGGGACATCATGAAGCCGGCTGTTGATATGCTGGAAAAATTCGGCGTAACCCATGAAGCAAAAGTCATCTCGGCACATCGTGCCACCGACATGTTGCTGGACTATGCAGGCAGCCTGCGTGAGCGTGGCTTTGTAGCCGTTATCGCGGGAGCTGGTGGTGCCGCACACCTGGCCGGTGTAACGGCTGCCAAGACAACTCTGCCGGTACTGGGCGTGCCGATTCCTTCAAAATACCTGAAAGGCATGGACTCGCTGCTATCCACTGTACAGATGCCCAAGGGTATACCGGTGGCAACCTTTGCGATTGGCGAGCCCGGTGCAGCCAACGCCGCACTGTATGCAGTCCATATCATCGCCGTCACTGACAAGGGTATGGCAGACAAGCTGGATACCTTCCGCAAGGAACAGGAAGCAATGGTTCGCAACTCGGTTTTACCAACGACATGATACTACCGGACTCCACACTGGGCATGATCGGCGGTGGCCAACTGGGTCGTATGTTCACCATTGCTGCGCGCAGCATGGGCTACCGCGTAACCATCCTGGATCCGGATCCGCACAGCCCGGCCGGCAGTATCGCAGACCAGCACATCAAGTCTGATTTCAATGACCATGCAGCACTGGATATGCTGGGAGACTGCAGCGCTGTTATCACTGCTGAAACAGAAAGCATCCCACTCGAAAGCCTGAACCGACTGCAGCAGCACTGCAAGGTAAGGCCGTCACCGGGAACCATAGAAATCACACAGGACCGGCTACGCGAAAAAACCTGGCTGGATGAACATGATTTCTCAACGGTCGCGTTTTACACAGTCCAGGGCACCACCGAGCTTGAGGAAGCCATGGATGATCTTGACCAGGCCGGTATCCTCAAGGTTGCACGGCCACGCTTCCCGGGCCAGGGCCAGCACATGGTTGAATCACTCGATGAAGCCGTCGATGCCTTTCAGGCAATGGGTGAGCAGTCCTGCATACTCGAGGAACGTATATTTGTAGAAAAACGTCTTTCCGTCATCCTGGCGCGCGGTATTGACGGCGACACAGAAACCTACCCGGTGATTGAAAATATCTACCGTAGAGGGCTGCTTGAAACCTCCATTGCACCGGCGGCTATTGACGGTAATGTTGAAGAAAATGCCCTGGAGATTGCCTGTGAGCTCGCCGATGAACTGGAGTACTGCGGAGTACTGGCTGTCGAGTTTTTCCTTACAGCAGACGGGGAGTTGCATATCAATACCATTGCTCCACGGCCGCACAACAGCGGACACCTGACTGTCGACGCTTGCGTAACTTCACAGTTCGAACAGCAGGTACGCACCCTGTGCGGACTGCCACCGGGCGATGCCCAGCTGCTCTCGCCAGTCGTCATGGTTAACCTGATGGGAGACCTCTGGAACAAGGGAGAGCCACGCTGGGATGTGGTATTCAGAGAACCGCAGGCACTATTGCACCTCTACGGCAAACGCAAGGCCAGGGCCCGCCGCAAGATGGGGCATATCAACTTCCTGTCAGAAGATACGGACAGGGCACTGGAACTTGCAGAGGGCGTGCGCAACACACTGGCACCCTGATTGACCGGAATGATCACCCTACAAGGGCGGCAGACTCAGAATCTTTGCCGCTTCCTGTTTTACAAAGCGCTGGAAACCCTGCGCCACAACTGACAGGCGCTGGCCACTTCG